>ONXX01000102.1 GCA_900321955.1 uncultured Bacillota bacterium
CGACGGCGGCCTGCGCCTCCTTGGAGACGAAGTTGCCGACCACCAGGGTATCGGCAAAATTGAAAGAGATCTGTAGAATGTTTGCCACCATGATCGGCCAGGCAAAGACCAGGATCTTTTTCATCAATTCAACATTTTCTCTTTGATGTTCCTTATTCACACTAAAGATTATAATGGATTCTCTCTTACAAACAAAAAAATACTCCCGGCAAATGTCGGGAGTATTGAAATTGAGTTTAAACGCTTAAGGCTTTAACCGCAGATACAGATCTCTGTACTGAGCGGCTGATTTTTCCCAGGAGACATCCTTTTGCATATCACGGACGACCATCTTGTCGAAGCTGTCGCGGTATTCAAAGTATAATGTCTTGGCTCTGTTGACCGCATCGAGCAGCAGGCCGGCATCATAGCCGTCAAAGGTAAAGCCGTTGCCGCTGTCTTCGTACATGTTGTACGGTTCAACCGTATCCTTAAGACCGCCGGTCTCTCTGACGATCGGCAATGTGCCATAGCGCATGGCGATCAGCTGTGTCAGTCCGCATGGTTCAAATAAGGACGGAACCAGTAAAGCATCGGATGCGGCATAGATGCGGTGTGCTCTGTCTTCATCGTACATGATGTTGGAGCAGACCTCACCCTTATAAGCGCCTTCGTAGTAACGGAAGGAATCTTCATAGTTGGCATCGCCGGTTCCTAAGACAACCAGCTGGGTATTGCCGTCGATCATCTGCGGAACGATGGCATTGACCAAATCCAGACCCTTCTGATTGGTCAGACGGGAGATCAAACCGATGACAAACTTGGAATCATCGACCTGCAGGCCGAGTTCTTCCTGTAAGGCTCTCTTATTGGCCTTCTTCTTTTCGATGACATCTTCCGTATCGTAGTTGGTGTAGATCCTCTGATCCGTGCTCGGATTCCAGATATCGCAGTCGATACCGTTGACGATACCGCTGAGCTTGCCGGAATGATAACGCAGATGCGCATCAAGGCCTTCGCCATAGAATTCCGTCTGGATCTCACCGGCATAGGTGGAAGAAACCGTCGTGATCATATTGGCATATGCCAGACCGCCCTTGAGCATGTTGGCATCATTGTAGTTGACCTTCAAAGCGTCCTTGTTGAAGACGTAGTCAGGCAAACCGGACCAGTAACGCACCGAACCAAGATCGTAGATACCCTGGAAACGCAGGTTGTGTACGGTCATGATCGTCTTGGAATTGGCTAATGCAGTATTCTCAAACAAGGTGTGCAGATAGACCGGAACCAGAGCCGCCTGCCAGTCATGGCAGTGGATGATATCAGGGATCCAATTCAGATAAAGCAATGCAGACAATGCCGCCTTGGCAAAATAACAGAACTTAGGAATGTCGTCAACCATATTGGTATAAGGATTGCCGCTGGCAAAGAATTCTTCGTTGTCGATGAAATCATAGACGACACCATCCCATTCGTATTCCATGATACCAACATAGAACTGACGGCCGTCAGCGAACAAGTCCATATAGAACTCGCCTTTGTAGACCATCTTTTCCTGGTACTTCCATGGAATGCACTTATAACGCGGCAGGATAACCTTGACGTCGCAGTTCTGCTTTACCAGCTCCTTCGGCAAAGCATACATGACATCTGCCAGACCACCGGTCTTGACAAACGGATAGCACTCCGAACCGATGAAGGCAACGCTTCTGCGCGGACCCAAATCAACAACCGGTTCTTCAACAACCGGTGCTTCCGCACTTACTTCTTCCGCTTTTTTGACTTTTACAGCTTTTACAGTCTTTCTGACTTTTTTCTCAGCCTCCGGCTTTTCTTCCTTGGCGATCTTGCTGGTCTTAGACGCAGTCTTAACTGTTCTGGTCTTTCTTTCCGGCATCACGCTCTTGGAAACTTTGCCATCCGCATCGACCATGACTTCAGCCATTGCAGCTTCCGTCTCGGCAGGCTTGCTCGCCTTCTTGACCGTTGTCTTTCTCGTGGTCTTCTTTTCAGCGGTCTTCAGGGCACTTTCTGCTTTGTCATTTTTTACTGTTTTGCTCTTTGTCTTCTTTTCTTCTTTTTTTTCAGACATTTTGTAATACCCCTCACAATTCAATAAAAATACGTCACAGACCATCCTATGACTCTTCTATTATCTCATCTTTTTTCATTTTTCATAGTTTTTGCGGCTTTTTAGCCTCTTTTGTTATCTTATCAGCGAAATATGAAGACATTTTCTCTCTTATCCCTGGCCAAACCTCTGCTTTTTGATCTGTCTATCTCAGTTTTGCGCAAAATCTCTTCCCAAGGCATTCCTCAATTCTTCGATCTCTTCAGCGCTCAAACCGATCTCAAGGAGATACTCTTCTGCCTTTGCCTGCAGGTCGATCTCATAGATCGATTCGACATGAAAAGCCTTGGCGATCGTTTTCATGATATTGCGTGATGCGATGCGGTGATAGACGAGGGAACCCAGCTTCACACCGATGTAGTTATAATAGGTCCTCATGTAGTCGCTGATGATTTCATCGGCACCTGCTCCCATAAAGCACTCCAGAACTGCCACCGCAAAACCGGTACGGTCTTTGCCCTCCGTGCAATGGATCAGATAAGGGCCCTCGTTCGACAAGAGGAAGCGAAAGCCCTTGGCCAGTCTTTCCTTGAATTCATCGGTCTCATAGACCGTGCTCATATTCAAGGCGATCGTATTGCAGCCGGCATAATATGAATTTTCATAATCCGGATGCTGCTTCATGCCGTTTTCATAGTCTGCCATATTGAAGATCGTTTTGATCTTTGCCGCTTCAAGGGCGGCATCTGCCTCCTTGTTCCGCATGATTTTTGGATTGATCGGGGAAGAGGAACGATATAAAGTACCCTTTCCCATGCCGCTTGTATCCACATTTCTGAAATTGGCATATTCCGCATCGCTTAAATGAGGATAATCCTTTCGTTCATCGCTTCTTTGATAAAGTCTCTCATCTGAGGGATACTCCTCACTCCGGTTCTGTTTCTCTATCATATGGAAACTGACATCAGGCAGAATCTTCCCGGATTGGTCTATGATGCCGGCTTGTTTCGCAAAGCTGCCGTTTTGAACATGAAGATAAACAAGATCTTTGTTGTCTGCTTCACTTTGAAAGAGACAGGCCATCTTATCACTTACATCATCTGAAGGACAGGCCAGGATCGCCATCTCAAAGCTTTGTTCATTGATCATCACCTGAACCAGATCCCCCGCCTCATATCCTTTTTCATTCAGGTACTGCGGCGTGACGGCAAGATAAAGATTGCCGTCTGCATCGATCTGTCTTGCCTTAACAAGGACATCTTCATAGGTTTCTGAGACGACTTCTTTTTCTTCTTTGACCGTTTCCGGACGGGAAAAACCGCAGCCGGACAGCAGCAGCAAGGCAATAATGAATGAACAGAATCCATGCTTTTTCATATATTATTTCATCTTCATTTTTAGTATAACAAACAAAGAAAAAGGCCATCTTTTCGATGACCTTAAACGCTATATGGTCCGGGCTAAGGGACTCGAACCCCCACGGTCGCCCACCAGATTCTAAGTCTGGCGCGTCTACCAGTTCCGCCAAGCCCGGATACGGGTTTATCTTATAATAATATCTTTGAAAAAGCAATTCATAACCATTATAATAATGTGTATGATTTTAACAATTGATTTAGGAAATACCAGCACAAAACTGGGTCTCTTCGATGGTGATTTACAGATCTCTTTCCTTTGTGCCGATGGTGTTCACGACAATTACCGCAGTCTTATCCTGTCTTTTATCTACAAAGCCAATTTGCGGGAAGATGCAATCGATAAAGCCATTCTTTCCTGTGTCGTTCCAAGAGTCTATGACCTGATCTACGATGCCCTGGCATCGATCGTCGGCGAACGCAATATCATCGATATCAATCCGTCGACCGATTACGGCATCAAGCTGGTCATGCCAAATCCGCAGGACACCGGCGATGATCTGATCGTCATGTGTGCCTACGCCTACAATCTCTACCACAGAGAAATGCTCATCGTATCAATGGGGACCGCAACCGTTTTATGCCATGTCACCAAGAGCGGCGAATTCAAGCACTGCATCATAGCTCCGGGCTTCTCCAAGATCGCTGAGACCTTATGGAAAAACGCAGCACAGTTGCCGGAATTTGAATTAAAACCGGTCAATACCTATCTGGCTGACAATACGATCGACGCCATGAACGTCGGTATCTACAACGGCTATATCGGAATGCTGAAATCGCTCATTCTGGGTATGCGAAACGAGATCGGCGAAGATATGTATATCATCGGCTGCGGCGGATTGGGCAAAAAGGTCGCGCCGTATCTGAACATCTTCAATGAATACGATCCGGACTTCGTCACCAGAGGCCTCAACTATCTCGGTCAGAGGTATATTAATGACTAGAATCATCCTTGCTTCCAAGTCACCGAGGCGAAGAGAGCTGATGGAACTGCTGAAAGTTCCCTTTGAAGTCATCGTCTCCGATATCGATGAACAGATCAATCCGCAAAACGATCTGGTCAAAGAGATCGAAAAACTCTCCTTCCAGAAAGCCAACGCTGTCTATAAGGATCATCAGGACGCCCTGGTCATCGGTTCGGACACCATCGTCAAGATCGGCAATGATGTCTTAGGCAAACCCCACAGTATCAGGCAGGCAAAAGAAATGCTGATGGAGCTTTCCGATCACACCCACGAGGTCGTGACCGGTGTCACCATCCTTTATCAGGGAAAAGCCGAAACCTTCTCCAGCGTTGCGGAAGTAAAGTTCTATCCGTTAAGCGAAAAGGAGATCGATGAGTACATTGCCACCAACGAACCGATGGATAAAGCCGGTGCCTACGCCATTCAAGGCGATGCCGCCAAATTCATTCAGTCGATCCATGGCGATTATTATACGATCGTCGGCCTGCCAGTCGCTGAGCTCTATCATCGTCTGAAAAAATCTGAAAAAATATCTTTAAAAAATATCCGTTTGGATATTTTTATTTGCGATCTTTTATAGTAAAATTGATTTACAGGCCGACATAGTATAGTGGTAATACGCATCCATGGTAAGGATGAATCCCGTGTTCAATTCACGGTGTCGGCACCATTTCTTAACAGTCCGCTGAAGGACTTTTTTTATTGCCCAAATCAAAAAAGACAGGCTTTTCAACCTGTCTTTCGTATCTTAATGTCTTGAACCGAACCGTTCCAGAAGACGCTTCATTGCTTCTTCTTCATCGATCTCTTTTTCTTCCTGTTTCACGTTTTCTTTGTGATAAGGACGGTTCTTTGCCTTGCGGCGGGAACGGAATTCCTTGTTGTCGGCATCTCTTTTTGCCAGTACATCCAGCGGCAGCAGTGAAAGCTGTACACGCTGCTTCACCTCATCGACATCGTAGACATAAACTTTGACGATATCGGCAACGGAAACCACCTCACTTGGATGGTTGATTCTCTTCATCGACATACGGGAGATGTGAACCAAGCCGTCATCGTGTAAACCGATATCGACAAAGGCACCGAAGTCAACGACATTTCTGACGGTACCGGAAAGTTCATCGCCCTTCTTGAGGTCCTTGAGTTCCAGGATATTCGATTTGAGTATCGCACCGTCAAACTGATCACGATAATCTCTCAAAGGTGCCTTGATGCAGTCCTTGATATCCTTCAGGGTATATTCATCAATGCCCAGTTCCTTGATCTTTTCCTCATTGAAGGTGATGTTCGGATCACCGAGCTTGCTGATGCCGGAAACTTCCATGACCTTCTTTGCCAGTTCATAGGATTCCGGGTGAATGTTTGTTGCATCCAGCGGTTCATCGCCGTCGATGATGCGCAAGAAACCGGCACACTGTTCAAAGGCCTTTGCGCCCAGCTTCTTCACTTTCAGCAGCTGCTTGCGGTTAGAGAACTTGCCGTTCTCATTGCGGTAATTGATGATCTCGGCGGCAATGCCCTTGTTCAGACCGGAAATGTGTTCCAGCAATTGGGCAGAGGCCGTATTGACGTCAGCACCGACACGGTTGACGACCTTCATGATCGCTTCGTCAAGACGCTCGTTCAATGCCTTTTCCGGCAGGTCGTGCTGGTATTGACCGACACCGATCGATTTCGGATCGATCTTGATGAGTTCAGCCAATGGGTCAAGCAGTCTTCTGCCGATGGAAACGGCCGATCTTTCTTCAACCGCCAGATCAGGGAATTCCTTACGGGCTTCTTCCTGGCCGACCAGACGGAAGCACCGGCTTCCGATACGATGGCGTATTCCACTGCCAGACCGTTTTCGTTGATCAGTTCAGCGACCAGCTTCTCGGATTCTCTGGAAGCTGTGCCGTTGCCGATGGCGATGATCTTGACATCGTATTTGTTGATCATGTTCAAGAGTTTGGCCTTGCTGCGAGGAATATCTCCGTCTTTTCTGAACGGATAGATCTTATCGACGCAAAGCATCTTGCCGGTTGCATCCAGGACGGCCAGCTTGCAGCCGTTATAGAAACCAGGGTCAAAGCCTAAGACGACCCTGCCCTTTAAAGGCGCTTGCGAAAGCAGTTTTTCCAGATTCAACGAGAAGACTTCGATCGAAGTGTTATGTGCCTTTTCGGAAAGATCGCTGCGGATCTCGTTTTCGATGGAAGGCATCAAAAGACGGTCGATGCCGTCATCGATCGCTTCGACGATCACATCTTCCAGATCGGTCTTCTTGTTTTTCAGATAAGCTTCATGAGCCAGCTGTTTGATATGGTCCAGGTCATAGGACATGGAGACCGCAATGACCTTTTCCTTTTCTGCTCTGTCGATCGCCATAACGCGGTGATCGGCAATATTGGAGATCTTCTCGGAGAATTCATAGTACATCTCATAGACCTTCTTTTCATCGACCGCATCCTTCTTTAACTGCGTATCGATGGTTCCGGCCTTGACGATCAGATCCTTGAACTTCCAGCGCAGATTGGCATTATCAGAGACGTTTTCGGCGATGATGTCTTTTGCGCCCTGAATGGCATCCGCAACGGTTTTGACATTTTCATTGACGTATTTGGCTGCCTCATTTTCCAGATCGCCGTGTTCCGGCAAAGACAGCATATAGATGCTTAACGGTTCCAGACCGTTCTTGATGGCGATGCCGGCTCTGGTCTTCTTTTTCTGCTTATATGGCTTGTATAAGTCCTCGACCTGCGAGAGCTTGGTGCAATCCATGATCTGTTTTCTTAATTCGTCTGTCAGTTTGCCCTGAACTTCGATTAAGCCGATGACGCTCTCTTTTCTTTCTGCCAGGTTGAGTTCATACTTGTACTGCTTCTCAATATAGAGAATCTGTTCCTCGTCGAGAGCTCCGGTCTGTTCTTTTCTATATCTGGCGATGAAAGGAACGGTGTCACCGTTTTCCAGCATCTCCAGAACGGTATTTACTTGTTTTACGCTGATCTTCAGTTCATCAGCTATTGTTTTTATGATCGTTTCATTCATGATCTGCATACCTCACAATGATAGATTGTATCATTTTATCCCCATGTTTTCCAAACAGGATTAAAATAGTTGTTAGGAGGTGATCTAAATGGTCATTATCGCTACAGATTCCGCAGCTGATTTTGAAATGGAAGAACTTAAGAAGATGAATGTCACCTACTTGCCGATGTCGGTCATGTTCGGTGAAGATCAATATCTGGAGAACATTTCCATTTCCAAGGAAGAATTCTTCGAAAGGCTTCAGACCGATCCGCATTTCCCGAAGACTTCCCAGCCATCTGTCGCAATCTTTGAGGAACTCTTTGAAAAAGCCAAGGAAAACGGCGACGAAGTTGTTTATCTTCCTTTGTCATCCGGACTTTCCGGTGATTATATGACAGCCATGTCCGTCAAAAACATGGTCGATTACGACGGCATCTACGTCATCGATACTTTGACCTGCACAGGCGGCCAGCGTCTTCTGGTGGAAAAAGCAGTCAAGATGAGAGATGAAGGATGCGACGGCAAGGCCATCGCTGAAAAGATGGAGTCATTAAAAGAAAAGACGGTCATCTATACCGCTATGGACACTCTGGAATATCTCTATAAAAACGGACGTCTGTCCAACGCCGCCTTCTATATCGCCCAGCTTGGTCACATCAAGCCGATCATGCACTGTGCCGCCAATTCCCAAGGCAAAGCCGAGATCGTATCCAAGCACATCGGATTAAACAAGGCGATCAAATACATCGTCGATCGTCTGGACAGCGAAGTTCCGGACCCTGAATATCCGTTCTATGTCATGTATACCTATGACAAGGTCAATGCCTATAAGCTGGCTGAAAAAATAAGAGAAAAAGGACTTGAGATCAAGGAAGAACAGATCATTCCGGT
>ONXX01000217.1 GCA_900321955.1 uncultured Bacillota bacterium
CGGTATTGCTGCCGGATGTTGCGCTTGGTTTAGGCTGCTGCGTAGCAGTGTTGTCCTGTGCCGGCATTTCTGTTGTGTTTTCCTGCTCAACTTCGGCGGGTTTCTCTGTTCTTGTAAGGACAAGATACTCCAAGTATTTTCCTTCTTCATTCGGATACCAGATGGTTGCTGAATCGCCATCCAGATCTTTGATGAACAATTTTAGTTTTCCATAACCATCTTTCAGGTACACAGTGTACTGATATTTTGATCCAATACTCTTTTCTTCGATCGATCCGATCTCGTCATTGAAGTTAATGACTTTCGGATAGTCAATTTCGAAAGTTAGATACTGGCCGTTGCTGCGCTTTTCACTCTCCCATTTACCATTGATGTTTGAGTAATCGCGTTTGATTTCTTGGACAGGTTCAACCGAGACCTCTTCCTTTTTGCTTTCTTCAGGATTTTGTTCTTCAACCTTTACCGTTTCTTCTTCAGTCTTCGCTCTGAATGGAAGACCTATCGGCTCAAGGCAATTATTGAAGTAAGCGAAACACCCTCCGCCTCCCAGCAGCAAAAGGGCCACTAAAAGGATGATCGGCCATTTTTTCTTTTTCTTTACTTTTTCCATATAGATTGCCTCCTTTGTCTGCCCTTCTTACCTATATTCTAGTCTGCGGTTTATACTAAATAAATCTTTGCCCCGCATTTCCCCGCTTTAATTAAGATTTATGCGTGGAAATATTTTCCCCGCAAATCAAGGCAGCTGATCGTTGATCCAGTCGAAGAACTCATCATCTGATGCGCCTGGCATCGGTGGATCTTGGGTTGTGACCGTTGTGGAATCGCCAGTATTATTGTCGGTTATCGTGACATCGTACTGACCGTTGCCTGGTTGGTAGTCCTCATAGTCGATCGTATAAGACTCGCTCGAACTGCTACTGGAAGAACTTGACGATCCGCCAGTATTGCCGGACGATCCAGTGCCGCCCGAACCGGAAGAATTTCCGGATCCGGATGCTGCTGTACCGCCGGAGCTGCTTTGGATCAACTTGCAGGCGATGCCATCGCCGGAATAACCGGACTTGCAGCTGCAAGTATTTGTCGCGCTGTTGTATACTGCGTTTTTATCGCAGATCGCTTTATCCTCGATCTTAACCAGAAGTACTGCACTTCCTGCGTTGCCCGAAGAATCCTTGACTCTGTAGGACAGGGACTGCTCATCCTTTTCCCAGTCAATCGGATTTACTTCAACATAAAGATCTTCGTCTGCATCGATATTGTCATGGACTTCCTTGACATACTTCAACGCGTCAAATTCGTCTTCATCTCTGTTGCGGACCAATTTAATCTCTTCGTCTGTCAGAACGATCGTCGGCGAATCGCCGTCGATCACATTGACAATCATCGTCTTTCTGACATTTTTGATTCCGTTTGTAGCTACAAAGTCAAGACTATGGGAACCGACATCCTGTGTGTCCAAAGAAGGATAAATCACATAGACACTTTCATCATCAGTGACGTACTTAACATAATCGGAAGGTATGAATGAATCACCCGCCCGGATTGTGATCTCGTTCTGCTTGAGATCCAGTTCGATCAAGGCGTGCATCTTCACAATGATGTCTTTAACCAGAAAGATGGCAACACCCAGAATGAACAGTGCGACCGCTATGATCGCCACCGTTCCTAAAGTAGAACGGCGTTTCTCCGAATCAAGACCTTTTCTGATTTCCTTGATCTGCTGTCTTGTGTAGTTCTTATTCTGAATGAATTCGACAGCCTTCTGTTCCTCTTCGGCGATATCGTCTTTAAATCTTTGAATCTCTTCTTCCTGAGGATCAAGTGGCTGCCCTTTCTCAGCTTCTTCAATCCTTTTTCTTTTTTCTTGGACTTGTTGAGCGAGTATAGCCCTTCCCGGTTGAAGAGTATTTTCTGCTGCAGGTGCAGCTTTCTTTTTCTCGAGGTAAGTTTTAACAACCTTCTTCACCTCCTGGAAAGCAGCATCTTTTTCCTCTTCGCTTGGCCGTCTGTACTTTTCACCTTCCTGCGAAGCGAGAAACTCATCCAGCATCTTGTTATATTTTTCTTTTTTTAATGGTCTGAACTTATTGCCGTCACCAGGATATACCAGAACGAAGTTCCCGTAATAGACTTCAATTCTCTCGCGATATTCTCCAGATACATTTCCATCACTTATTACCCCGATCAGAGTTTCGCCTGGAACAA
>ONXX01000157.1 GCA_900321955.1 uncultured Bacillota bacterium
GTACTCGAATTTTTCCATATTGACCGTCGGGATGTACGGTCCGGAAGAGACGATGTAGTTGATGCTGTCACCTTTCTGCTTCGTACCGGCATCATTGGACACAATGCATCCTTCCGGAATCATGGAATCCTGGACGGAACGAACACCGGCTCTTAATCCGTTGTTCGCAAGGAAGTTCAGCAGTTCGGATTCTGCTCTGCCGGAGAAGTCCGGAACATTGACTCTGGGCTCCGGTCCCGTGGAAACAGTGTAGGTGACGCTGTCGCCGCTGGAATACTTGCCGGTATGGTAGGAGATGATCCTGCCGGCAGGAACCGTCTCAGATGTCGAAGTCTTTCGGTTGCCTGTCAGACCGAATCTGGAAAGATAGCTCAAGAAGACATCTTCACTTGTTCCTTCATAGCCGCCTTCCACCTTGGCCGGTCCTAAAGACAGACCGTAATTGAAGGCTTCATCCTTGACATAGACACCCGAACCATGGGTGACGACGTGACCGTTGTCGATCGACGTTGAGAAACTGTCACGGTTGGCAAGATGGGTCGGCACCAGAGAGAAGTCTCTGGCAACTTTGATGAATTCCTCTTCGGAAAGTCCGACATATTTACCGGCCGAAATGACCAGTTCGTTGATGCAGATACCGTAATTGAAGGTCTCATCCGGTACATAGACACCGGAACCGTGCCATACGATATTGCCGAATGCGATATGCGGATCATACTGGTCTCTGCTGGAATTATGATTCGGTTTCAGATGAAGAGCCTGTGCCTTCTTTTCGAATTCTTCTACACTCCAGCCGATATAATCGCCATACTTGACTTCGATCTCGGAAGGAATGGCCTCTTCCTCTTTCTTTTCTTCTTCCTTCTTATCCTGACGCTCTTCCTTGCCGATGGAGATATACACCTTCAAAGGGGTTTCCCTGGTCACGTCTTTATCCGGTTCAATGCGGATGACGTGATTCTTTTCCACAGTATCGGAAACTTCTTCGATATAGGTGATATTCTTGATGCCGAAGGTCAAAGCCCAGGCCTCGATATCCGACTTGTTGGTCTCTGGACCGACAAAAGGCAGAATGATCTTGTCACCTTCTCCGGTCGCGACCTTAAAGTGTACAACAGAAACTTTCATCTTGTTGCCGCCCGGAATGGACTGTTCAAAGACAACGTCCTTTTCATATCCTGCTGCGTTTTCATAAGTAACCTCACAGGAATGATCATCATCAAGTCCGGCACACCAATCGTAGACTTCGCCTACGTGCTTGCCGATGAAATCAGGGACGACGGTAGAATGCGGCTTGATGACATAATTGAACATCATCACACCGACCACGATGGATAATATCACTAACAAAGCCGCTAAAATGATCGTCAGTCTTCTCATTTTCATAGAAAGCTCCCTTCATTATACAAACAAGCTATTTTTATCATTATAATACGAAGCAAATCGTTCTTAATAGAACATTGCGATATCAAAATACTTCTAAAATTCTATTCTATAACACGGACATTGATGCCGTTTTCCCTGATATAATCCAAGACCTGCTTTTCATATTTTTTGGTGAGTGCCAGAACAAAACCTCTGACATCCTTGGAAAAGAAACAGACCGATTCATCAAAGACCCGTACGAACGCCACGTTGTTCCAGGACATCCTGACCAACTGCGATCCCACTTTTTCCAGTTCCACACCCTCTTCATCTACGGTGAAGATCGAATCATGCGGACCATTGAGCATCGATTCCGCGACTTTGTTGAGTCTTGTAAGCTGCAGGATGCTCAAGGCAAGAGCCAGACCGATCATGACGATCGCAACGATCGTCAGCAGGTCCATTCCCCAGGCAATCCCCATAACGATCAGCAGGACAAAAATGACTGCACAAAGAATAATATAGGTCTTGATCGCCTTAAATGAGTCGACCAGCTTGGCTTCCGGATTTTTGACCAACCTGGCGTACTGTGCCGTCGTGCAGACGACTTCTTTATAGAATTCAGGTGTTCCTTTTTCATTAATCTCGATTTTCATGATTCCAATCCTCCATCGATATTATTTGAACCATACAGTATTATTTTATCAAGTATGCCATGTGCATTTCATCTTCCGGCAGCTGACCGCACTATTTTTCTTTCTTTGTCCTGACCTGGATCCCTCTAACGATCTATGTCTTCTTTCTGAAAGACTATCGCCGGGAGCCGATCAGGCACGCTCACGAACACTAAGCCAAAAGAAAAAGTGATTTCAGCGAAATAAATATCATACGCCTGATCACTTTTTTCTTTTTGTTTTTTGAATTATTTGACCTTGGACATGAAACGCTTCACGTTCTTGACATCGACCGGATTATTGACATTGCGGTCTTTCTTCAGGGAAGAACCGACGATCGCACCGGAGATGTAAGGAAGATAGTCGTTGACGTTCTTCTCGTTGATGCCGCTGCCCAAGAAGACCGGCAGACCTTTCGCGACACGATTGACTTCGATGACATCGTCGACGCTTGGATTGACGCCGGTCGTGATGCCGGTAACGATGATGCCGTCGGCACCGCCTTCAATCAGGGACTCGATCGTGAAATCCAAAGGCTGTTCCGCCAGGGCAAAGGTGTGCTTGACGTTGGCGTCGCAAAGAATCATGACATCCTTGTTGTAATGTGCCTTCATGCGCATCAGCTGCGGTCCGGCTGCGATAAACATGCCATTGGGGCCGATCCGGTTCTCCGCAAAGACTTCGCAGCGGATGAAGTCAACATCACAGGTATAGGCAACTGCCCATTCGGTTTCCGTATCATTGAACTGATAGTTGATGCCTACCGGCAGTTTGGTTTCCTTGCTCAATAAAGCGACCATCTTGGCAAAAGCGATCTTGTTGATGAGTTCGTTTTCTGCTGCATATGGCACATCACCGAAGTTTTCAATGATGATGGCTCCGGCACCGCCTTTTTCAAGAGCTCTGAGATCCTTCAATCCGGCCTCATAGATCTTATCCATGTCGCCTTCATATTTCGGTGAACCCGGCAAAGGAAGCAGGTGGACCATACCGATAATGACTTTTTCGTTCTTCAGTTTTTCTCTTAATCTGTTCATTCTATTCCCCTTCCGCCATTATTCTATCACGGCCGATTTCTCTTTCTTCTCTGATTTTCCAAAAAGCGGATCAAACGGTCTCTTTCAATATCGTTCATAAAAAACCGAACTTTGCAGTCCGGTCATTTCATAGATCAAATGGCGAAATCGCCGTT
>ONXX01000091.1 GCA_900321955.1 uncultured Bacillota bacterium
ATAATAGTCCCTTGATACGGTCTGACTTCCTGCCGCAGAAAAGAAACAGGTTCCTTCATCAAAGGGAGAAAGCTGATACTTCGATTGAATCAGCGATGCCAGACCGTCAATGCCCTGCCTTAGATCGGTATAGCCGGCAGCGATGTAGGTCTTATTAACGC
Organism: uncultured Bacillota bacterium; assembly: GCA_900321955.1. The sequence continues at coordinate 162 of ONXX01000091.1, forward strand.
CAAACCCTTCCTCAAACATGGGACGCCGCCTTTAATATACGAAGTAGGAAGGCATCGGATATGTCTTCGTTTTGTTTCAATGAAGGCACTTCCACTATGTAATATCACTAAAGGACGCTTATGATCGCTTTGTGACATAAGCGAACTCTCTTCAATCGGGAAGAAGGCAGTTTGAGATAAGGGTTCCTTTTTGATCAGGCCTTTGCCAGAAATCTTATGCGCAAGTTCATCGCCGATCTTCTTGTGGTAGTACCAGTATGATCTGACAGACAGTTTATTCTTGATACACCAGTCCATCACCGTCATCCCGGTTTCAGATATCTCCTTCTTGCACCTGGCTATGGCATTTGCCCAGAAGATTCTTTTTACTTCCCTGGCGGAATTTGGACGATCAGAATCCAGATCATCATCGGTCAAACTGCTATCAGTTTCCGCAACAGCTATTTCATATTCGACATTATCGTTCATCATACCTACAAAAACCTCCAAAACCTAAATATTCTCACCTCAATTCTCTAAAAAACCCAAGGTTATTTGTAGGTACGGATTATTTGGCGGTTACCTTATTTTAAGGATGCATGGACTTGAAAGCCTATCAGTAAAAAGAAAACCTGAATGCTTTCAACATCTGTCATCAAACGTCTCAAGCATGCAGGAATATGTGTTTAGATTGAAAACTGATATTGGTTTGGATCTATTCCACCCACACGATAATTTAGAGGGAAATTTCCAGACCAACACGATAATTTACACTATCTTATTTTTTTCAAAAGCAGAGAGATCTGATCCTCCAGATCATTACTGTAATGGAAAGAGCGGATCTATGCGGATTTCCGGATCCTGATCCTGCTGAAGAGCCGATCAAAAAAGAGCCGGATAAGCAGTTTCCTGTTTTCTTTAAACAAAACGACATCGTTTTCATCAACGATCCTGCTGCCGTAGATCAGTTCTTCGTAGATCGGTATGATAGCCGCAGTCTGGAAATAAGGGGTATTCTTAAGTCTTAAGGCAAATTCGCTCAGGGTCTCATCTTTTCTGAGACCTGATCCCATCTGTTTAAGCAATCTGAGGTTCTGTTTGAAAAGGAGCATAACTTTCTGCTGCGAAGACAGCCGGTTAAAATGGATCTTATTCAGCACCTGAAAGATCACGATCAGAACAAACACGAAAGCAACGCTGATGAGAAACAGCGGCAAGAAACTGAGCTGATCTTTATTATCATCCTGAACGGGGCTGTTCTCGCTGCTTGTGTTTTCTTCAATGGAGGGGTTCTCCTGGGTGTCGGCTGTTGAGTGAGACGAGGGAGTCGGTTCAAAATCCAGCCAGCCGAAGCCATCGAGATAAACTTCCGGCCAGGCGTGGGCCATGTAAGAGCGGACATCGGCCTGACCGTTTCTTAAGGAAAAGGTATAACCCTGGACAAAACGGGCCGGTATACCCTGAGCTCTGGCTAAAAGGACAAAAGCCGTCGCATAGTGCACGCAATAGCCCTTCTGGCTTTCGAAAAGCAGGTAGTCAAGAAAATCAGCAGCTGTATGCACGCTTTCGGGCAGCTCGCCGGGTTTCAGATCGTATTGCATAGAACTGAGAAGTGTTTCGATAGCCAGCAGTTTTTCATAGTCATTGGCGGCATCTTTGAGCGTTTCTTCAAGAAGCACGGCCGTCTTTGCCGAAAGCTGCGGTTTTTGCCCGTAGATGTCACGGATCGTTTTCTGATAGGTTTTATAGCCCTCAAAGGTGCAGATCTTCGGATCGGCCGAAGTGACGATCTTCAAAGCTTCACTGAAGGTGTCGGCATCGACGGGTCTTTGGTCGGCGATCGCGTTCTTAAGATCTTCGTCATTACGGAAGAAGTGATAAAAGCGGATCCTGTAGGACGGTTTTATTGTTGAGTCAAAAAAGAGGTCGCCGCCGGACTGAGTGAGCGGTGTCTTCTCGATATAAGGCAGGGACTTGAGCGGACTGAAGATGTGAGCAGTCACGATCCCGCTGCAGTCGATGTCAAGATAGACGTTTCGCAGATGATCGAAATAAATGTCTCCGTCCGAGGAGATGACGGCACAGAGAGTTTCAAGAACATCGTAGATCCGATAGTCGATGGCGCTTTCATCGGTCTTGATCCAGTGCAGGTCTTCAAAGGTATCAAAGGTCTTGCCGCCGAGTTTGATGGTGTCTTTTCCGTAATAACTGGAACTGACCTTCATGATCCTTCGGGAATTTTTATAGAGACCGTTTCCCAAAGAAACAACATCCGCGAACCCGGTAAAAAGACTGTCGCTGTCGCTTGAAGAAGAAAAGTTATGCTTATTGACAAGGCTTTCCCATTTGGCTCTGATCCACCAGCCGGGGCCTTTGAGGAAATCCCATTCGTAGGGTCTGTCCGGGAGTTGGAAACGGCCGAGCATCAGGATCATCAGCAGGAGCAACGGAGCCAGATAGAGACTGTGCATGTTCAGATCGGTGTTCCCTTGTTTTGGCCAGCGGATCTGAATGATCTCAACGATATTGATCAGCAGAAAAAAGAAGAACGGCAGAAAAACGGCCTTGTCTGTTTTGGCTTTATCGACGATCGACAGAAATAACAGGAAGAAGCAGGCGCCGATCACAAGATAACGGCTGAAAGGATGGTGTTCGATCGCTTTGATGATAAGAAGACACGATAAACAGACGACGCCGATCAGCAGATAGCGGTCGGCATCGGCCGGCAAGCCGCAGATCAGGAAGTAAAGAAGGAATATGGCGGCAGACGATATGCTTATCAACAGGCGTCTTTGTTTGTTCTGATATAGCAGGAAAAGAAAGAAGAAGTCTGAACTCAGACAAAGCGGAACGACGGGGATCTTCGGATCGGAAAAAAGACCCAGGCAGACCGCCAGGCTCAGAGGCAGCAGATGGATGAGGTCACGCAAAAGATCGAAGATCATAGCACCTCTCTTAAGTCGTCATCCGTTTTGATGAAGAGGAAGCCGGTGTTTTCGCCGCTTTGGATCTGACTGAGAGCAACATCGGGCCGATCGCCGATCACGACGACGGTCAGCGGCAGATCTCGCTGCCGCAGCAGTCCGATCAAAGAGGAATAGGACGGATCCATCCGGCCGAGGATCAGAAAGACCATCGCTTTATTGAACAACGTATTTGAGGAAAGGATCCCGCTGCAGAGAACAGCCGGCCTTTTGGCGCTGCTGAAGCGGAAAGCCGAGAGCCGTTCGTAGTTTGTTTCAAAACTGTGCAGGGAATCGCCGTTCAGTTCTTCCGCGGTCTCTTCTTCAAGATAAACAGTCACCGGGATCGCTTTCTGCAAGAAGAACAGATCCAGGGCAATTACAGTCTCCAGGATCTTGTTTTCCACGGGCAGATATTCCTTAGGATCTTCCGTATACCGGCAGGAGTCCATGATCAAAGCGATGCCCTGACGCTCTTCACCGTTCATCTGTCTCACCATCAGTTTCTGCGAAGCGGCAGAAACTTTCCAGTTGATGAATCTGAGATCGTCACCGGGGATGTAGTCTCTCAGTAAAAGGTCGGCGACATTGCGCCTGAAGCTGTTTTCTCTCAAGGTGTTTAAGGTCTCCCTGTCCGATGCAAGATTATCAAGTCGGATGATGTCCGGCTTCACTCTGACAAAAAGCGGCCTTCTGATCTTGCGGGTGAAGCTGAAGAGCCTGAAGAAGTCCTGGATCACGACAGCTTTGATCCCGATGTGGTATTCGCCGCGATAGCGGCAGATCAAAGAATTCCGTTTGACGATGCGGTTGCCATGGAAGAGCTCGTATTCACTTTGCATATCAGGGTCACTGACAGAAGAAAAATCCGGGAAGAATAGGACACGGATACCGGAAAAGGGAATGAAACTGTCGTTCTGCAGGACGAATCTGTAATCGGATCGATGATTGGCGATCAGATCGTGGCTGTTGATGTGCTGATCGATCCTGAAATAGTGATTGACCAAAAATATATAAAAAAGCGACAAAAAAGGGATCATCGTAAGCAATATGAAAAAACCGTATGCGGTCTGCGTGCCGGAAACGGTGATGAAGATCAGGGAAAGGATCCACAAAATCATCAGGATGATCCGGTTTCTGCGCATTCTTTCACTCCAGCGGGATCTCTATAGAGGAAATAAGCTTTCTGAGGAGAGAATCGACGTTCTTTTTGAGGATCCGGGCTTCGGAGCTCAGGACCAGCCGGTGGTGCAGGACGTTGATTGCCGTTTTGCGGACATCATCCGGTTTGACGAAGTCCCTTCCTTCGATCAGAGCCCTTGCCTGTGCGGCTCGTATCAGCATCAGCATCGCCCGGGGACTGGCGCCTAAGACAAAGTTTTCATCTTCTCTGCTTGCGGCGATGATGTTTTGAACATATGTCAAAAGACGGTCACTGACATGGACCTCTTCGGTCTTTTTCTGCAAAGCCAGGATGTCTTCGCCTTTGCAGACGGCCGGCGGGGTCTCAACGGTCTTTCCGTTAAGAAAATCTTTGCCCAATCGGATCTCTTCGTCCTTATCAAGATAGCCGATCGAAAGTTTCATCATGAAACGGTCCAGCTGGGCTTCCGGCAGAGGATAGGTCCCGAGGAATTCGATCGGGTTCTGGGTCGCAATGACCATAAAAGGCTGCGGAAGCTGATGTTTCTGACCGTCAACACTGACCTGCCCTTCCGCCATGGCTTCAAGCAAGGCGGCCTGGGTCTTCGGTGAGGCCCGGTTGATCTCATCGGCGAGGATCAGCTGATGCATGATGGCACCTTCCTTGTAGGTGAAGTCGCCGCTCGTCATGTTGTAGATCGAAACGCCGGTCACATCCGACGGCAGCGTATCCGGAGTAAACTGGATCCGGCCGAAACTGCAGTCGATGCTGGAAGAAAGAGTCCTGGCCAATGTGGTCTTGCCGACACCGGGCACATCTTCAAGTAAGACATGGCCCCCGGAAAGAAGACAGATCAAAAGATCATCCACGACATCTTCTTTTCCCACGAAATAAGAATTGATCTGATCTCTGAGTTTCTTTATCATTGTTTTGATCGTTCCTGTATATAACTATTATACCTGAACCGGACAGAGGCACAAACAAGCACGACCGGGCAGGAAACGGCGGAGGACCGTGTTTGGAGCGGATCGACGTCCGGTCAGAGTGTGACCGATATTGAAACAACGTACAGTTGACGGATGTTCCATAATTCAAGGCATCGATATGGAAATGATCAAAAGTCTGTGTGACCACTTGTGATCATTTTCAACTAAAAGTTGATTCTGTTTTAAAGCAATATCCTTCACAATAAAAGTATGGAAAGCAGAAAGATC
>ONXX01000105.1 GCA_900321955.1 uncultured Bacillota bacterium
CCTGACCTCCGTCAGCTTTCCGGACTCTGTCCGAGAGATCGGCGCCTACGCTTTTGCCATCTCCTGGGGACTCGAGGGAATCACGTTTGGAGACGGGCTGGAGATCATTGGAAACAATGCTTTCACGCAGAGCGCTCTTATCTCTGTCACGATTCCTGCAACCGTCAAACGTGTGGAGGATTACGCGTTCTACGACTGCACGGAACTGGTGGAGGCGGTGCTCCACGCGGAATACATCGGTGTCTCCGCGTTCTCCAATTGCGAAAGCCTGAAAGACCTGACCCTTGGCGAAGGGATCAAAGAGATTGGTGACAGCGCCTTCTACAACACGATCGTCTCCAAGATCTCCCTCCCGGACAGCCTTGTCAGGATCGGCGAGCGGGTCTTTAGCAATTATGACGAAGAGATACGCTCCGGCACTCCCTACAAGCTGAAGATCGGACCGATGTCCAAGCTGAAGATACTCGATCCCTTGATGATAGACAGCGGTCATTTTATGAAAGCACAATACAGCGAAGAAAAGGCGATAAAATAAGGATTTTCTCATTGAAAATTGTTTTCTTATCTGCTATGATATTTACGTTGTAGTCTCTCCTTAGAGGGGATTACAACCGCTCAGAGAAGGTTTAAGTATCGATTGATCACCTTAATGGCGAGTCTGAATCTAAAATAAAGGAGGTGCGCTATGTACGCAATTATTGAAACTGGCGGCAAACAGCTGAAAGTCGAAGAAGGCCAGAGCATCTATGTTGAAAAGCTGGATGTTGAAGAAGGCAAGAAGTATGTCTTTGACAAGGTGGTTGCCCTCGAGAACAATGGCTTGACATTAGGTACTCCGTATGTTGACGGAGCTAAGGTCACCTGCAAAGTCGAAAAACAGGGTAAGGAAAAGAAGATCGTTATCTTCAAGTACAAACAGAAAACCGGTTCGACCAGACGTAAGCAGGGTCATCGTCAGCCATACACCAAGTTGACTGTTGAAAAGATCGGCTAATGATCAAGGCAATCTTTCAGGCCGATGAGGATCTCTACAGATCTCTGGATGTAAGCGGACACGCAGAATACGGAGCGTATGGAAAAGATCTGATCTGTGCTTCCGTGAGTTCAATCATGTTTGGATTCATGAATGCATTGGATGCGCTTGAAGAGAATGTGCAGATCTCTCAGTCAGAAAACAGGATCACGATAGTTGATCAAAGCGGTTCGGAGATTGTTCAGCATTACTTCGAACTGGTAATTACGCAGTTAAAAACGATCGAAGCCTCATATGGAGACTTCATTAGAGTAGAAAGGAAGTAAAACAACATGAAATATGTACTGAATATTCAGTTCTTCGCTTCTAAAAAAGGTGTAGGTTCGACCAAGAACGGACGTGATTCCGAGTCTAAACGTCTGGGTGCGAAACTGGCAGACGGTCAGTTCGCAACAGCCGGTTCCATTATCTACCGCCAGAGAGGCACTAAGATTCATCCGGGTGAGAACGTTAAGAAGGGCGGAGACGATACTCTGTTCTGTCTGATCGACGGTGTTGTTAAATACGAACACTTAGGCAAGAAGAGAACAAAAGTATCCGTTTATCCGGCTGCTTAATTTAACCGATTGAATGCAAAGCCCTTTATGGGCTTTTTTAAACTTTGGAGAAAACCATGCAATTTATAGACAAAGTAAAACTGAAACTGAAGGCAGGAAACGGCGGCAACGGCATCGTCGCTTTTAAGCGTGAAAAATACAATCCGCTTGGCGGTCCTTCGGGAGGCGATGGCGGCAACGGCGGTTCGATCATCTTCAAGGTCGATACCAACAAGTCGACACTGCTCGATCTGCGTTTCTCCAAGATGATCCGCGCACAGGACGGCGAAAACGGCAAAGGCAACAACATGTACGGCGCTTCCAGGGATGATGTCATCGTCAAAGTTCCCTTGGGAACGATCGTCAAGGATCTTGATCTGGATGAAGTGATCGCCGATCTGAATACCTTGGATTCCGAGGAAGTCATTTGCCAGGGCGGCAAAGGCGGCAGGGGAAACTTCCACTTCAAGTCTTCCCGCAACAATGCGCCGGACCATGCGACTTTAGGTACGCCGGGCGAAGAAAGAAACGTCTTAGTCGAATTGAAGCTTTTAGCTGACGTTGGCCTGGTTGGCTTGCCGTCGGTTGGCAAATCGACCTTGCTTTCCGTTGTCAGCAATGCCAGACCGGAAATCGCCGACTATCCGTTTACGACACTGAAACCGCAGCTTGGCATAGTGAAGGTCGGTGATTCTTCCTTTGTCATGGCCGATTTGCCGGGATTGATCGAAGGAGCTTCGGAAGGAAAGGGCTTAGGCCACGAATTCCTGAAACACATTGAACGCTGCCGTTTGATCATCCATGTCCTGGACATGGGCAGGGAAGATCCTTTAAATGACTACGAAGTCATCAACGAGGAACTTAAGAGGTATCCCGGCAATCTCTCGGAACGTCCGCAGATCGTGGTCGCCAACAAGATGGACTTAGACAATGCGCCAGAGAATCTCGAACGCTTTAAAAAAGCCTATCCGGATGTCGAAATCTTTGAAACGACGACGTTAATCAACGAGGGACTTTCGCCGGTCTTATACAAGGCAAAGGATATGCTGAAGGAATTGCCGCAGTTCCCGCTTTATGATCCGAACAAGGCAGACAAGAAGGTTGTATATAAATATGAAGAACCTGAGCAGTTCAAGATCTTCAATGAAGGCAACGGTGTCTGGCGGGTTGAAGGTGAAAAGATCGAGCGTCTGTTCAGAAATACCAATTTCAAGGATGATGATTCGATCCTGCGTTTCTCCCGCGCTTTATCCAAGATGAAGCTGGATGATGCCTTACGACAGCGGGGCTGCAAAAACGGTGATCAGGTATTTATACAGGATTACAGTTTTGACTTTATGGATGAAGACGAGTAGAAGTACTCGTCTTTTTTTTTAATCGAGGAATGAAACCGTTTACAAATAGTACTATAATTAATTTAAGGGGATTTATTAACCCCGGGAGGTAAAAATGAAAAAACTTTTAAGCTTACTGATGATCGCTCTGATGGTCTTCACATTGGCGGCCTGCGGTCAGAAGGAAGAGACTCCGGCTGAAGGCGAAGAAACCGTCGGCGGCGGCAGTCTGGTAATCTACTCGCCAAACTCTGATGCCTTAGTGGCAGCTGCAGAAGTTTTCGGTGAAAAGTACGGCATCGATGTCCAGTTCATCTCTGCCAAGACCGGTGAATGTCTGGAAAGAATTGCTGCCGAAAAAGACAACCCGCAGGGTGATGTCATGTACGGCGGCATGAACTATGCCAACTCTTTCAATGAGGAATATGTTCCTTTGTTTGAACCGTATGTTGCGAAAGGTGATGACAAGCTCCCTGAAGCTTACCAGAACTTCAACGGCATCACTACCCACTATTGCCTGGATGGTTCCGCTGCTTTGCTGGTAAACGTCGAAGAATATCAGAAACTCGGTTTGAATATCGATGAATTCGATTCTTATGAAGATCTGTTACAGCCTGAACTGTTCGGCAAGATCGCTATGGGTGACCCGGCTTCTTCTTCCAGTGCATGGGCTGAACTGACCAACATGCTTTTAGTCAAGGGCGATCAGCCATATGATGAGAAGGCCTGGGAATGGGTCAATACTTTTGCCAAGAACCTGAACGGTGTCATCATTGATGGTTCTTCCGCAATCTACAAGGGCACTTATGAAGGCGAATATGTCGTTGGTGTTTCCTATGAAGATCCATGTGTCGGTCTACTGGTCGACCAGTCTGCTTTAGGCAAAGAGATCGTTCGTCTGGTTTATCCTTCTGAAGGTGCTGTTTGGCTCCCTGCCGGTGCAGCTATCATCAAGAACGCTCCGAATATGGAAAACGCAAAACTGTTCATGGATTGGCTGATTTCCGATGAAGGTCAGAACGAGATTGCTAAGACGACAGCTCGTCCGGTCAACCCGAACATTGCCAACACTTCTGAACTGATGACTCCGTTCTCCAAGATCAATGTCGTTTATGAAGATATGGAACTCTGTGGTTCACACAAGAAGGAATGGCAGACTCGCTGGACTGAAATGTTCAACGCTGCAAAACAATAATATTTTCTTAAAACAATAATCAAACAAGTGAGGTTGGAAATATGAGTGTTAATATCAAGATTCGTGACGCTGTGAAGAAATACGGCGATAATACAATAATTTCTGACTTATCACTGGATATCAAGGAGGGTGAATTTTTTACCCTCCTTGGTCCATCTGGATGTGGTAAGACGACATTATTACGTATGATTGCTGGTTTTAACTCCATCGAAGGAGGAGATTTTTATTTTGGCGATACCAGGATAAATGATATGGATCCCGCAAAACGTAATATCGGCATGGTTTTCCAGAACTACGCGATTTTCCCGAATATGACGGTTGAAAACAACGTGGCGTTCGGCTTGAAGAACCGCAAACTGCCTAAGGAAGAGATCGCATCCAAGACGGACCAGTTTTTAAAGCTGATGAAAATCGATGAATATCGCGATCGTATGCCGGAAAGACTTTCCGGCGGTCAGCAGCAGCGTGTGGCCTTGGCCAGAGCCTTGGCAATCACTCCGGATGTGCTTTTGATGGATGAACCGTTAAGTAACCTGGATGCCAAGCTCCGTGTCGAGATGCGTACGGTTATCAAGCAGATTCAGAATGAAGTCGGCATTACGACCGTCTATGTCACACACGACCAGGAAGAAGCCATGGCTGTTTCCGATCGTATTGCTGTCATGAACAATGGCGATATTCAGCAAATCGGTACGCCTAAGATCCTGTATCAAAGACCGGCAAACCTCTTTGTCGCAACCTTTATCGGTCACACCAACGTCATTGACGGTGAACTGAAGATTGAAAACGGCGA
>ONXX01000079.1 GCA_900321955.1 uncultured Bacillota bacterium
CATTCTTCATTTAAGAGTAAGCCGTTGGTCTGAAGGTTGTTCCAGTACGTCTTGCCTTTAGGCAGGTATTTCTTCTGTATCCTTACGGCTTCCTTGTAGAAGTCCAGTCCGGCCAGGGTCGGTTCGCCGCCATGCCATACAAAAGAGTTCACTTCAAAAGGGTTTGAAGCAAAATACGAGGCGATGATCTTTTCCAGCCGATCCGTGGTCATCTTCTTTCGGTCGGAGACCTCATTGTTCAAATAGTAACAATAGGAACAGGCCATATTGCAGGAAGAGCCGACCGGCTTCAACATGACGGCAAAGGGTCTACACATTATTTCAGATATTGATCAAAGAAGGCAATGACCTTATTGAAGGAGTCCATCGCCTGTTCCTGCCGGTACATGGCTTTGTCATAATACCAGAAGCCGTGTCCGGCACCATCGTAGCGATGGAATTCGTAGTTCTTCTCGTAGAGTTTGAGGACCTCCTCGGTCTTGTCGACCTCTTGCGGATCCGGATGTTTGTCATCGTTTCCGAAGATGCCTAGAAGCGGACACTTGAGATCCTTGGCATTGTCGATCGGGGAGACCGGACGGGCCGGTGAGAGCTGTTCCGGTGACATGATGACGCCGCCGCCCCAGCAGTCCACTGCGGCATCGATGCCGGTCAGACTGCAGGCCGCCATGAAGGTGTGACGTCCGCCGGAACACATGCCGATGACGCCGACTTTTTCGTTGGAGTTTGGCTGTTCTCTTAAGTGGTTGATGCAGGCCTGGACATCGCCCATGACCGATTCATCGTGAACGCCGCCTTCTTCCATGGCCCGTTTGGCAACTTCCGGCGCCGTGCCGCTGCCGAAACGGCTGTAGATGTCCGGACATAAAACGGCATAGCCGTGTTCCGTGAATCTTCTGGCGGTCTCTCTGCACCACTCATCCCAACCCGGCATATGCGGGATGAGGACGATGGATGGAAAATGACCGGTGCCTAGCGGACGGGAATAGTAGGCGTGGATCGGATCGTTGCCATAGCCGCGCAGGCGGATGGTTTCAGCGATCATGCCGGAATAATCTGCCGTGTTGAATGAATTCCACATAAATGTTTTCCTTTCTCGTGTTTCTTTTATGGAAGGATGTCTGCCAATCGAAAAGGCAGAGTGATGAGATGGATTGAAAATAAGATATCTATTTCTATGATATTAAAAAATGTCTTGTCTCACAAATTGCGCAGAACTTGTTTTAAAGGAATCGGTCCCTCATACCTGGCACAAAGACTTGCCGCTTCATTGGCGTGAAGAACGATGTCTTCAAAACAAGAACCTTCGATTCGCCAGTAGAGGGCTGCCGCTGCACTGGTGTTGCCACAGCCTGTAACGTCCACGGCTTTTTCTTTTTCGATCGCCGGACAGGAGACGATCTGGTGATTTTCTATCCAGGAGGAGCCGTTTTCGCCTTCCCGTAAAAAGGAAGGGATATCTAATTCCATCATCTTTTCAATGATGGCTTCGCGATCATCGACTTGAAAGAAAACAGCTGCTTCATCGAGATTCATCGAATAGTAATCGACCTTCTTGAGATTGTTTAAGATGCGTTCACGCATTGAAGGGTCTTTGGATGAAAAGGTCGGCGGTTCCCAAAGGATCTTGATGTTTGGGGCAGCCTGTCTGATCAAATCGATCTCTTCGAAGACCGTTTCATGCGCACCGGCATCCAGATACAAGCCCTTGGTTTCCTTGTTCAGAAAAGGTTCCAGCTTGGCAAAGGAAGTGCGGTTGTTTTCCGACTGCAGGGCAAAATAGTTCTCGCCATACAGGGAAGTCTCGCTCCACTTGCCGTCGCTTTCATACTTCATTAAAGTGTGATGGGTATAAGGAAGGCTGATAGAGATGCCGCTTGGATCGATGTCATTTTCTTTAAAGTAGGAACCGTAGGCGTCAAAGAAGTCGGGTCCGCCGCTGCTTAAGAAGAGGACGGAATCAGTAAACAAGCGTATGCCGCCATAGGCAAAGACGGCACAGCCGCCTAAGCGATTGAGCTTCCTGGTGTGGTCGATGTATTCGATGTCGTTGATGATGGAAATGCCGGCGGCGATGTATTGGTAATTCATCCGATGACCTCCATCTTGCCGTCGATAAAGGCATACATGATTTCATGTTTGAGACCAAAACGGCCGTTCATTTTACAGATATGTGGTTCAAAGGTGATCGGTTTATCGTAGGCGGCAATGACAAGACTGACGCCCTTGTCGATGGTGACGCGGTCCTTCGCATCGTTTTCGATCGTGTGGCCGTAATTTCCATGGTAATCACAATTGCAGTAACCTGCCTTTTTAACTTCTTCATCGATCAAATGATGAAGGTCTTCAAAGGTGGTTTTCTCATTGACACTGTCCATAAATAAACGATGCAGCTTCAGTTCCAGTTCCATGCCTTCGATGATCTCTTGATTCTGGCTTTGCCGCCAAGGGATAATTTTGCCTTCTTCCATGACAAAGGATCTGGCCATGTCGCCCCAGCCGCTTTGGATCATCGGGGCAACATCGATGGTGATCAGATCATTTTCGGAAACCTTCAGGCCTTCGTAGTTTGGCGGTTCATGGCCGGAATAATTGGACAGATCGCCAAACAAGATCAAGGCGGGATCGTTGTGGATCCACCAGCCCTGCGAGCCAAGACTGTTCATATAGGAAGCACATTCCTGATGGATCTGATCTCTTGTAAGGCCGGGACACAAAAATGCTTCCATGTGTTTTAAACATTGGACGGCAATCTTCTGCGCCTGGAGAATATGAATGATGTCTACGTCGCTGTCTTTGAAGTGATCGATGATTCGCTGTTGGTCCATACCTTGATTTTAACAGAAAGAGGAGGATGCTTGATATAATGCAGAAAGAAGAGGTGAAGGACAATGGTAAAGATCGGCATTGTAGGTTGTGGCATGATCACTAAGACCAGGCATGCGCCGGAATATGCACATCACAAAGACGCAAAGGTTGTGGCTTGGTATAACCGTTCCGTAAGCAAGGCAGAGGAGCTGGCGAGCCTTTATGGCGGCAAAGTCTATGAAACTTTTGATGAACTTTTAGAAAGTGATGTCGATGCGCTCAGCATCTGTTCCTTCAACGCCGACCATTATGAACAGACGATCAAGGCCTTGAATGCCGGCAAACATGTGCTGGTGGAAAAGCCGATGGCCATGTCTTTGAAAGAATGCGAGGATATGGTGGCTTTGGCAAAACAGAAGGGCTTGAAACTGCTGGTGGCACATAATCAGCGTCTGATGGCGGGTCACTGTAAGGCAAAAGAGCTCATCGATGAAGGAAAGATTGGAAGAATCCTGTCCTTTGAAACCTACTTCTGCCATGGCGGACCGGACGCCTGGCTCAAGGATCCCGATCCCTGGTTTTTCCACAAGGAGAAGGCAGTCTTAGGAGCGATGGGCGATCTTGGCATCCATAAGGCCGATCTGATCAATTATCTTTTAAATTCCCGGGCAATTGAACTGAGCGCTCTGATGGAGACAAAAGACAAGCGTTATCCAGATGGCAGTCTCATCGATGTCGATGACAATGCTCTGGTGCTGATGAAGATGGAAAACGGGGTGAGCGGCACGATGCGAGTTTCCTGGACCAATTACGGGGAAGGCGACAACAAGACCATCCTCTATGGTACAAAGGGTGTCATGGAACTCTACCGCAACCACGAAGCGGTGATCTCAGTATTTTTAAAAGGCGGGATAAGAGAAAGCTATGACGTGAAGAATGAAATGTTCACAGGCCCTGACGAGAAAGTCTATGAAAACTCCGGCGTCATCGATACCTTTATCGAGGCGATCGAAAACGATAAAGAGACCTGCCTGGATGGAAATTATGCCCTTGAAAGCATGAAGACGATCTTCGCTTGCGTCAGGTCATCCGAAGAGAAAAAGATCGTCACGATCCGTTATTGATATAGACCATTGCATAAACGGATCTTTTGTATTAAAGTAAATGTACCTATGAAGAGCACGGGAGAGACAAGCTCGATGATCGTGCAGCAACCTGTTAAATCAAGGTGCTAAAGCTTGAACGATGGGTACCATTGTTTAAAGTTGAGTCTCATCATAGGTGGTGAGACTTTTTCTTAGGTTAGAAAGAAGGATACATGAAATTATTTTCCAATGAGATCGTCTTCAGGGGGCATCCAGATAAGGTCTGTGATCAGATCTCGGCTGCCATTCTGGACGAATGTCTGAGACAGGATGAGGCAAGCCGCTGCGGCATTGAAACAATGGGCGGCAAAGGCAAGATCTTCATTACCGGCGAAGTCACGACAAGAGCTGTATTTGATATAAAGGAGATTGCCAGAAGAGTTTTGCGGGACATTGGCTATCGTGATGATTATGAGATCATCGACAATATCGGCAGACAATCTGCTGATATCGCTTTAGGAACCAATGATGAGATCGCCGGTGCCGGTGACCAGGGAATGATGTTTGGCTACGCCTGCAACGATACGAAGGAGTATCTGCCAAAGGCGATGGTGATCTTACAGGCACTGGCAAGAAAATACGATGAGCTCGTTCACAGCCACGCGGATTTTTATCCGGACGGCAAGGCACAGATCACTGGGGTCTATGACGATGATTTCAACATCGTATCGATCAAGGACTTCACCATCTCTTACAACAATTCCGAGAAAAACCGGCAAGAGACCGATCAGATCCTGCGGGATATCGCTGATGGCTTATGCGAAAGATTTGGTCTGAAGGTTGAACGTTATCTGATCAATCCGACCGGACGTTTTGAGATCGGCGGTTTTGAAGGCGATGCAGGATTGACCGGCAGAAAGATTGTCGTTGATGCCTACCAGTCCTTTGCGAATGTGGGCGGCGGATGCATGAACGGCAAGGATCCGACCAAGGTCGATCTTTCCGGTGCCTATATGGCCAGAAGATATGCCAAGGAATTATTAGAGAAATATGATCTGAAATGGTGCGAGGTGCAGCTCAGCTATGCGATCGGTTTAAGAAGACCTTTGGCTATCTATATCGATTCCGATAAGGGCAACCTTGTGCCGGAAGAAGAAATGTATGAAAGAGGCGAACCGAAACACATCATTGAAGAGTTGGATATGAAACACCTCTGTTATGAGAAACGGGCAATGTTTGGTCATTTTTACGAGTAAAGAAATGTATTAAAAACATGAGGCATATCGCAAGGTATGCCTTTTGTATGGGCAAAAAGAAAACAGGAACGGATCCTGTTTGTCTCGTGTTATGCCTGTCGACGATTCTGTTGTAAAACTTTAATAATTAAAGACGATCTTTTTCAATGTTCTTCAGTTGTTTTCCTGAATCAAGTTTTCCTGCAAGTTCGTTGTAACATAGGCAGGCATCGATTCTGTTCAGTTCCGGATAACAAGAAGAAACAATACTGTTGATTTCCTCAATGGTGAGTCCTTCTGGCTTGCCATTTTTATTGCTTAAAAGCAAAACGTTAAGTATCCTTTCTTAGTATCTGCTTCCGGTTCTGAGTTTTGTCAGCAACAGAGCAAAGAACAGCTTGGCAATCTCAAACACCACCGACCAGAAAGCCGGATGCACTGCCAGAAAAGCCATATCCGGACTGGGGGATATTCTGAAAAAATACAGAATCGGCTCGCAATAGCAATAGATTTCTAGGAGTATCAATAAAAAAAGCCATAGCTTTCTTCCTGAGAATACTATAGCTTTTAAGGTAATCAAAAATTATGCCAGCACTGATATGACCTTCCTAGAGTCTAAGCACCTTCTAAAAAGATCTCTGCCAGGTAGGCGATCTCGGAGCTTGGGACGCTTAAATCAAACATGTTTTCAGCAGGCGTAAGAGATTTGGCGATGATGTCCATGAGATCGTGGTTCTGGTTGGTAAACCTTTTCAGCCGATAATAATCAAGCGGCTGCTTTTTTATGACTCTTTCCAGCATATGTGCTCCATGGGAAAGGTATTTGACGAGAATGTCCTGTGTTTTGATGATCTTTAGTTCATCAAGGATATTATCCAGTGATATCTGCAAAACTTCAACAACTCTTTTATGAAATCTTCCTTTGCCGGTTCGTTTTGAACATGCGACTTTGGCGAGCCGTATCGGTCGATAAAGTCATCAATTGTATAGGAAGCGGATGCACAATCAATGGCTCTGACAAACGATTCATAAGATAAAGGGGAGATCACCTTGCACTTGATCTCGTAGTGATCCCTGATATAGGTCTCGATATCGTTTAAAGGATAGGAATCAACTAACAGGATGACGCCGGTATGTGAATTGAGCCTTGCTGCAGCGGTCCCGATCAGTTCAAGAATGTCATTATACTGAATGTCGCTTCGATAATCTACAGAATCGATTCTGACGCTTTTCTGTGCCGCGTAGCTCTTGTCAAGCTCCAGCATATCGAAGTGGACGCGGTGCAGCAGCGGCATATTCGTGTGCTGGGTGCCGAAGTTGCCCATCACCAGGCCCACGCCCAGTTCGTCGTGCACGCGGTTCAGGTGCTCGCAGC
>ONXX01000022.1 GCA_900321955.1 uncultured Bacillota bacterium
GTCTATATTGTCGGATCCGATACCGAGATTCCGGGCTGTTACAGCAGCAACGAGATCGCGGACGTGATCTCGCAGATCTCCGGCGAGGGCAAGACCCTGCTGGTATCTCCCTTATATCCGGACCTCAACGGCGACGATTACTGCAAGCTGATGGCTCAGGAAAGCCAGGGCTCGGTGTTAGTCTGCGACGAGGAAGTTCTGGAAGCGATCGCTATCAATAACGATAAACTGAATGACTTCAAGTCATTGAAATATGAACCGGTCCATATCCGTTACAAGAAGGTTACCAGAGTTACGGACGAAGATGCCAGCGGCCTCAAGGAAGAGAGCCTTGATGATGTCGCGGTCTTTGCCTTGACTTCGTCAAAGGAACTGGCCAATGAAGTCTGCCGCTACCTCAACATCGAACCGGGCAAGGTTTCGGTCAATCATTTCGCCGATGGCGAGACGCTGGTCGAACTGGGCGAATCGGTCAGAGGAAAGCGCTGCTACATCATCCAGTCTACCTGCAAACCGGTCAATGATACCCTGATGGAGGTCCTCATCTGTCTGGATGCCCTGAGGCGTTCTTCGGCAGCTGAGATCACCTGCATCATTCCGTATTTCGGTTATGCCAGACAGGACCGCAAGGCCATGCCAAGACAGCCGATCACTGCAAAACTGGTCGCCTCCATGCTGGAACATGCCGGCGCCGATCGTGTCGTGACCTTTGACTTGCACGCGGCACAGATCCAGGGCTTCTTCCACTGCCCGGTCGATGATCTGACGACGGTACCGATGATGGGCCAGTACTTCAGACGCAAGAACTTCAATCCGGATGATATCGTTGTCGTCTCTCCGGACCACGGCGGTGTCAAGCGGGCGAGAAATCTGGCCGAGATGCTTGGCAGCAATCTGGCGATCATCGACAAGCGCCGTCCGCGCCCCAATGTCGTCGAAGCCTGCACGGTCATCGGTGATGTCCGTGACAAGGATGTCATCATCGTCGATGATATCTGCGATACCGGCGGATCATTGGTTGCGGCAGCCAACATCTTAAAGGAAAACGGCTGTAAGGACATCTATGTCTGCATTGCCCATGGTCTGTTCTCCAACAATGCGGCAGGCAAGATCCAGGAATCCCCGATCAAGGAAGTTGTCTGCACCAACACGATCATCCCTGCCAAGGAAGAGATGGCCAAGACGGACAAGATCACCATCCTGTCGGTCGGCTGGATGCTTTCCAAACTGATCCTGGCAGTATCCTGCCACACACCGGTTTCGGAAGTTTACGCATTATATGAATAAGAAAGGCTGCAAAGCCTTTTTTACATGTAGCGGGTCCCTGCAGAATTATCTGATCGATCTGCGACTATGTCTATGATCCGGCCGAAAACGGCGGTGTCGCCTTGGAGGACCTGCCGGAGGACTGGAAGTGTCCGCGCTGCCGACAGAACAGGGGAAAAATTCAATGTGGCATAAGAAAGAAGGACTTGCGTCCTTCTTTTAAAGCCATTTTTTCTTTTTGAAGTAGTATAACATCGACCCGACGATGATGATGCAGACGACGATCAGGATCGGGTAGGAATAGCGGTAGGAGAATTCCGGCATGTAGTGGAAGTTCATACCGTACCAGCCGGCAATCAGGGTCAGCGGCATGAAGATGGTCGATAAGACGGTCAGAATGGTCATGACCCGGTTCATGCGGATATCGATCTGCTGGGAATAGAGATCCCTCAGCTGTATGGCATAATCGTTGATCGAGGAAACATTGTTATAAAGGCGTTCGATACGGCTTTCGATCTTGTGGAAGTAGTGGATGTTTTCTTCCTTGAAAAAGCCGTTTTCGTTTTCTTCAAATTCCTGTGTGACATCCAAGAGCTGGTCATAGTGGACCATCAGCATCCGCAATTGTCCGCGGATCTCGTTGAGACGAAGGGAATCCATCTTTTCTTTGGAAAGAAGATCGTCTTCCATGGTATCGAGTTCGATCTCGTATTTCTCCATCAGACGCAGGTCGTCCTTGATGAGCTGGTCGATGAAATCATAAAGGAAACGTTCGATGCAGGGATCGTGCCACTTCCGGTTTTTGGCGATCGTATCGATGATGCCGGCAACATAGCGGTCATCGTCGATGAAGATGACGCCGTGTTCGTTGAGAAAGAAGCTGAAGCCGTGGTCATCGCCATTGAGATCATTTCGATCGGGTATGGAAAAGGAACCGGTCAAAGAATCGTAGTTGACTTCCGCTCTGGTGATGTACTGTTCGAGAAAGTCGTTGGCGATATCGTGTTCCGGATCAAAGTGTTCCCGGCGCTTCAGCCATTCTTCGCTGTTTAGTATCGTCACTCTGGCAAAAGAAGGATCGGCATTCTTTATTCCGGTATTGTCTGTCAGGGTTTCCTGAATAAGATAGTTCTTCATACCTCTTCAGTATAACAAAAAACTGATCTTCCGATCAGTTTCCTTTGATCATGTTGATCAGTTCCGGTGTCGGATTCACATAGACCCGATAGCCCGGATTGAGAGCGTAGAACTGGCTCAAGGACATCGTGTGGCGGATGCGCACATCGCCGGATCCGTAGGCATTGCCTTCGGAGATCGTGATCGTATCATTGAGGTAGTCCACCTCGTCGACACATAAGACGTGTCCTTCGGGATTGTAGGAATTGCTTACGGAAACGATTCCCATCGTCATCGGCTTGTCGCCGTATTCAAAGTAATGCTGTAACACTCCTTCCTCGTCATAATAGACAGCCGTCTGATAGACGGTGGAGGCAAACTGTGCACCCGATCCGGTCGGCGTATTGCCGGATGAGTTGAAGCCGAACTGGTCATAGAACCACATCTGGGCAAAGAAGGTGCACCAGCGTCCGGCAGTCGCTCCGTGGATCTTGCCGGCATTGTACAGATCGTAGGCGTGGCCCCAGGCGGCGTATGCCGCGT
This sequence comes from uncultured Bacillota bacterium, assembly GCA_900321955.1. The sequence goes on from ONXX01000022.1 coordinate 2,926, forward strand.
AGCTGCCCGGTCCGTACCAGCCGGAATACTCATGCCAGAAGGATATCTCTTCCGGGTAGGAAGGAGCCGGGAAGATATTGAAGTGATCTTCCAGGGTTCTTTCTTCTTCCTCGAACGGAGTCAATGATACATTGCGGTAATTGATCATCGTTTTTTCCGCACGGTCCATAGCGAAGTCGGTCTTGTTGTTCTTGGAGACCGCATAGGCATGGATCATTTTAGGAACAGAGAAAAAGGCGATCCCAACGATCATCATAAAGAGAATATTCACTGTGAGTATATAAGTCAGAGCCTTATGCTCGAATCTTTTCCGTAAGAGTTTTGAATCCCTCTCAATACTGTTTTTCGTAGTACTTTCGATTTTCATCATAAACACAAATACTTATTATAATGAAAAATTTTCAGATTTCAAATTATAATATAGGTATGCTGTACTATTTTTACACACTTTTACTGATATTCATCAATGTAATCGTTTTCTTTCTGATCCGTAACGGCAGACTGGATGCGGACGACCTGGATGTGTCCTATCACACGGTCTTCAATCTGCGTCAGTATCATCGGATTCTGACTTCCGCCTTCTGCCATGTGGATCCCATACACTTACTTATGAACATGATCTCCTTATATAATGTAGGGAGTTTTGCGGAGAGCTATTTCGGTCATTTGCGTATGCTGCTGATCTATTTCGTATCGATGATCCTGGGCAAGTGCTTCTCCTTATATATCCGTCACAGCAACCGCGATGACTACACCTCTTCCATGGGTGCATCGGGTGCGATCAGCGGTTTATTGGGAGCCTATTTCCTGGTCATCTTACACCGTTATGGTTTTTCCGGCATGCAGTATCTCTTGAGACCGGTGGTCTCTCTGGTCATGATCTCAGCCCTGCCGGGGGTGGATGGCACCTCACATTTCTGCTGTATGGCCGTAGGCATGGCCCTGACCTGGCTGCTCTATCTTCTTTAACAACATCCTTCACAGGATGTTTTTTCATGCCTTCCGGGCGTTTTTAAGTGCCTTAAATAGATTGTATAATGGATTTGTATAACGATCAGGGGTAGAAAAATGAAAAAGCTATTGGTATTAATGATACTCATGATGATCTGCTTAGGCGGCTGCAGCAATGAAACGGTCTTAAGCGATGATCAGATCAAAGAAAAGATCAGAGAAGTGAATACGGCGGCAAAGCTGAAAGAGAAGTTCAAGAACATCGGTTTTGACGAGATGAGGGACGAACTCCTGGCTACCGTCTATGACGATCAGAACAGTACACTCATTTCTTACGCCAATGAGGACGGCGATACGATCCGCAGCGAGCTCTACAGCAAGGATTTCCGCTATTCCTATGGCGTGGAAGGCGAGTTTTCCCAGGAAGTATATTTGGCGCAAAGGGAAGATGTCTGGCAAAAGGCCGAAAGATATCTGAGCGACATGGAATTTATCGGTCTGGAAACGACGGATGCCTTCTATATCATCAGCGGACAGATCATGGGAAAGGACTTTGAAAAGCTCTTTCAGAGTGACAAGCCGATCCTCAAGGCGGCGATGACCGTGGTGGCAGACAAGGACTTCGTCATCCATTCCATACAGAATCAGGTCGTGACTTATGAAGACAAGAGCGAAGAGACCCTGAGCGATCTGGAACTGCGCTATGATGCCGGCGAGATTGAAAACGAGGTCAGTGAGGTTTTGAAGAAACACTTTGACCAGAATAAGGATTTCCGCAGCTGCACTGTCATCACCGACGCTCAAAGCGGCGGCACCACCAGTGTCCAGTACAATATCGCCAAGGGCGTAAAAAGCGGTGTTGTGACCGGGGAAGGCTACAGGCTGATCAAGCGGCTTTCCACACCTGATGAAGAAGATCTGAGCAACGATGTCACATACTATATAACAGATAAGGAAGGTGACGATTTGGAAAAGGAACATGAAGGAACGATGAGTCCGGACGGCGTCTATACCGATGATGCATCGGGCTTTGTCGTCGTGAATGAATACATCCCGGATGTCCTGCTGGAGATCCGCTATGCTTCTGCCTACAACTTTGTCGGTGAGAAGATCGACGGCTACACGGAACCGCAGGCTCTTTTAAGCAAGGAGGCGGCACAGGCCTTGAAGAAGGCCGCCGACCAGCTCTATAGCCAGGGATACATCATCAAGATCTATGATGCCTATCGTCCGCAGATGGCGGTCGATCACTTCCTGCGCTGGGCACAGGATGTCAGAGACACGAGAATGAAGAGCGTCTTCTATCCGGATGTCGACAAGAAAGACCTCTTTGTCTTAGGCTATGTTGCCGAACATTCTTCCCATTCCAGAGGTTCCACCATCGATATGACCATCGTGGACATGAAGACCGGCAAAGAAGTCGATATGGGTTCACCGTTTGACTTCTTCGGCGAGATCTCCCATGGTGACTACACGGAATTGAGCGAAGAACAGCTGAAGAACAGACAGCTCTTAAAGGACGCGATGACTTCCAACGGCTTTGCCCCATACGCAGAAGAATGGTGGCACTTTACCCTGGAGAACGAACCGTATCCGAACACCTACTTCAGCTTCCCGATCAGTAAGGATGCTTTGCGCTGATGGAAGGCTATGAAATAGAGATCACAGAACCTTCCGGCGAGTTTCCTTTGATCGATCTTGGCCGGGACATCGAAGTCAAGGGAAGGATCAAAGGAAAGATCGACAGGGATCTTTCTTTGAAGGTCGAACTTTTCGACCGGGAAGGCAGGCTGCTTCGTTACGCTTGTCAGAACAGGCTGAAGGATACTTCGATCGATCTGAACTATCCGGGTCTGGTCACCTATAAAGAGGAGCTGGATCCGAAAAAAGAAAAACTCAAAGCCTTCGGTTTTCCGGAACTGCAGGTCAAGGATATTGAGGATCCTGAAGCTTCGATACGAAACGCGACCATCAAGTGTTTCTATGATGAGGACAGCTTCAAGGCGATTCTGGGTTCCGGCAGTGACGTGAAACACGGCCGCATCTTTGATACCGGCATGGATTTCACTGATGAAAAAGGTCATCCCTACGATACCCTTGTAAAGGGTGAGTATACGATCAAAGCGAGTCTGATCGAAAAAGAGAAACTGCTGGCATCGACGGAAAAGAAGATCCGCATCGATGTGCGTCAGGAAGTGGCCATCGTCCGCTTCAATCCTGCCTCTCACCGCAAAGCGATGAACCTCTGGTGCAAAGAAAAAGGCATCGACATCGTCAACGATACGATGCCGGGATATCTTGAACCCTATCTGGGAACCTGGTACTACCATATGGGTTTGTTGCCGTATTATCGGGCCAATGACATCACCTTTTATCAGGATGCCCTCGTCCATATGTTTGTCTATCTGTGTGATCCGACCTCGACCTCTTATGAGACAGAGCTTGCCTACCTGCAGGACAAGGGACAAGTCGGGGATCATCGGCGCTTCAAGGCCTATCACTACGATATCGGTGAGGCTCTGATCAAGGGCAGACAGGGAAAGATCCTTTGTTTTGATGAGGGAGAAGATATGGCGCTTTGCCGTATCGATCTGCTGCAAAAGGGAGAGGAAGGCGTCTTTGATCTGAGTGAAAAGGACCTGCAGGACTGTTTCTTTGAAACGGAAGATCTTGAAATCAAAGCAGGATCTTTGATCGCCTTTATGGGGGTGGTCAAGCCCTGGCAGCTGAAGAAGGGTGATGTGACTTTAAAAAAAGACAACACCTACGAAATGAAACATGATGTCAGTAAAGTCATCTACGAGATCGATGAGGGAGATCATGTAAGCAGACAGGAAAGAGAATTGATGATGGACCGCATGGAAGAATCATCGATCGGTTCTTCGGTCTACGAGTTCTACAACCTCTTTCTCTTTGATGAATCCTTTAAGGGAAAAGATTTGAATATCAGGATCTCTATTGCCAACGATGAAGGCAGGATCCTGAAAAAAGATAAACACGTGCATATCAGAGTGCGATAGGAGAAGAAAATGGAATACATGAAGAGAAAAGACTATGAAGCGTGGATCGCTTCGACCAGAGATGCCCGCATGGACTGGTGGCGCAAGGCACGCTTTGGCATGTTTGTGCACTTCGGCCTCTATTCGATCCTGGGCAGACATGAGTGGGTCATGTCGATGGAAGGCATCGACAAGGAAGACTACGAGAAACTGGCTGATCAGTTTCTGCCTGAGGAAGGCTGCTGTGAGAAATGGGCAAAGCTGGCGAAGAAGGCCGGCATGAAGTACATGGTTCTGACGACCAGACACCACGAAGGCTTCTCTCTCTGGGATTCCAAGGTCAATCCTTACAACAGTGTCAATTACGGCTGCCACAGAGATATCGTGAAGGAATTCGTTGAGGCTTGCCGCAAATATGATCTGAAGATCGGTTTCTATTCTTCCATCATGGACTGGCATCATCCCGATGGTGAAAAGTGCGAGAACGATCCGGAAGCCAGAAGGAGATTCCTGGATTACATCGAAGCATTAAATACGGAATTATTGACCAATTACGGCAAGATCGACATTCTCTGGTACGATGTCGCCCAGCCGATGGAATCCTGGGAGGCCTGGGATTCTCTGGCCCGCAACCAGCGCTTGAGAGCTTTGCAGCCGGACATCATCATCAATGACCGTTCCCGTCTGCCGGAAGACTTCGGCACACCGGAAGGGAAGATCCGGGTCATGGACAGGGATTGGGAAGCCTGCATGACTTTCAATGATATCGCCTGGGGCTACCTCGATGAGGGACAGGCCCTTCCATATGCCTATTCGGCAGAACGTATCCTGCGCATGCTGAATACCTGCGCCTGCAACGGCGGCAACCTCTTGCTGAACGTGGGCCCAAGACCCGACGGCAATATCCCGTCGGATGCGATCAAACCTTTGGAGATGGTTGGCGAATGGTTAAAGAGAAACGGGGAAGCCGTCTATGGCAAGCTTCATCCGAATCTCTTATCCGGTTCCTGGTTCAGGGGCGGCAACGGCATTTCCGGCATTACCTATGGGGAGGATCTGAAAGCCGTCTATTTATGGAACTGGATCTCGCCGAAAGACAGGGAGATGTATTTCTCCGGTGTATTCTCCAAACCGGTGAAAGTGACCAAGCTTTCCACGGGCGAAGAGATCCCGTTTGAATATGGGGAAGATCACAGGATCCTCTTAAAGAAAGTGAAACGGGAAGCCTGGGAGATCGTTCCGGTCTACAAGATCGAATTTGAAACCCCGCTGGATTATCGCCCGTTCCACAAGTATCCCCAGATCTGGTACTAGAAGAAAAGCCCGTTTGGGCTTTTACTGTATTTCGATGTTGTTTTGGATGTCGTTCATCCATGCCGTTGGAGACGATACCGGTCATCGTGGACAAGACCCTTGGCGCTGCCAGGTTGACCATGGAAAAAAGGCCAGGAGAAAACAAAATGCAGTAAAATAATTTTATATGGATGAGTAAACGGGAGGGATAGTCATGACAATCTTGTTGATCGTGGCGGGAATACTTTTGAGTTCCGTGCCGGTCGTATTGGCGTATATCCGTTTTCGGAATCTGAAGGATGAAGCGGCTTATAAGGATCTGATGACCAAAGCGATGATTGTCGGTCTCTTATCGTGTCCTGCCGGCTTTTTACTGTCGGGCGTCTTCGCCATTATCGAAAGAGTTTTCCATATCAATGAGATGGGTTTGTTGGGAGCGGCATATCATAAGATCATCCTGCTGGCGCTGGCGGAAGAGATCGTTAAGACGTTCTTATTTATCCGCTTTACCAAGAAGCACAGCTATCCGTATTCCTGGCTGGATCTCATTGCGATCGGCACAACGGTGGCCATCGGTTTTGAGATCGGTGAATCCATGGTCATGCTCGGAAGCGAACCGATCGTCATGCTGCTCAGAGGCATCTCAGCCATGCACATGTGCTTCGGTTTTGTTATCGCCTGGGGTTATGGCAAGTACCAGAAGACCGGCAAGATCTTGCCGTTTGTCTTATGTTTCCTGCTTTCCTGGCTGTGGCATGGTCTCTATGACTTCGGTTTAAGCGAAGAGCTCCTGGCACTCAATGACAATTTTGCTGCTCTTTCCATTTCGCTGGCCGTTATTGCCTTTGCCTATATGATTTATATCTTTATCTTTATACCAAAGGCGGCCAAAAAAGAAGTTTATACAACGCCGATCATCAGGTAAGGCGTAAAAATAGTAGGGGGTATTTATGAAAGAATTCTTTAAAAAGATCCATACCGAAAATTTCCGCTGGTATGATGAGATCCTTCTGGTGTCCTTTTTTTCCTTTATTCTGGTTCTCCTGGGTCAGATTCTGGGGACGGTTATCCTTGGGATCTGCAGATCTGCCTTAGGACTGACCGATGGCTTCTGGGAGACTTTCTTGATGTACTTCCAGACTTTTGGCGTCTGGATCGTCATGCTGGCCTTTTTTGCCATCTTCAAGCACCGTCGCCCGATCTTCAAGGCGATCGGTACCAAGCCGAAAGGCAACAACCTGAAGTATCTCGGTTTAGGTCTTCTGATCGGTTTTGGCTTGAACTTCGGCTGTGCAGTCGTTGCGATGCTGCATAAGGACATCCACATCCATTTCAGCCGTTTTGAGATCCTGCCTTTCTTGGCTCTTCTGTTTGCCGTATTTGTACAGTCTTCTTCGGAAGAGCTGGTCGACAGAGCCTATGTCTTTCAGGTGGCCAGGAAGGGCTATCGCAGCAAGTGGGTAGCGATCATCGGCAACGCCCTGATCTTCTCGCTCATGCATGGAGCTAACCCGGGTGTCACTGCTCTGGCTTTGGCCAACATCTTCTTCTCGGGTCTTCTGTTCAGCCTGTTTGTCTACTACTTCGATTCTCTGTGGTGTGCCTATGGTATTCATACCGGCTGGAACTTCACGCAGTCGATCCTTTTAGGTCTGCCAAACTCGGGCCTGGTCGTTCCGTATTCCAACTTTGAACTGGATACGGCGGCAGCTACCAATTCCTTTGCCTACAATGTCGCATTCGGCATTGAAGGAACGATCTTATCAACGGTTGTTCTGGCCGTTGCCTGCCTGATCGTTTATCTGCTTGGCGAAAAGCGCAACCAGCAGCCGATCGACATCTGGAATCAATAAGTACAATCCCGGCCTTCACCGGGTTTTGTGTATCTGCATAGAATTCGTTTGGCAGATTATTCTATAATGTAAAAAAGAAAAAACAGGGGGGAGATCGAATATGAATTTAGAAAAAATGCAGCACAAGTATGCCTATACTTTAGCCAGAGTCGGCCTGAACGTTCAGCCGGGTCAGACAGTTCTGGTGGAAGCTGCCATCGAAGGGGCTTATTTCACGCCGATCTTTGCGGAAGAATGTTATAAACTCGGTGCCGGCAATGTCGTCATCCACTATCTGGATGAGCCGAATCTCAAAGTCGCAGCCAAATACAGAAAAGACGAAGATGTCAGAAAGATCGAACCGTGGGAATCTTTGCAGTGTACGCAATACCTCGATGAAGGTGCCTGCTACATCCGTCTGGAGGGTGTCAATCCGGCTTTGATGGCCGATGTACCGGAAGATCAGGCCAATGCGATCTTCGCCCATACCGACGCCATCCGCAACATCATGCGCAAGGCTTCCAGAGAAAAACACTGCCAGTGGTGCATTGCCATGATCCCGACTAAGGAGTGGGCGGATTTCATCCTGAAAGATGTGAAAGAAGAAGAACGTTACGAAGAACTCTGGAAACTGATTCTGAAGCTCTGCTACATCGATGAAGACAATGACGTCGTCAAGACCTGGGAAGAGAAGAATGCCCGCAAGAGAGAACGGGGCGACATCATCGATTCCTATGAATTCACAAAACTCCACTACACGGCTTCCAACGGCACGGATCTGACTGTTGAACTGACACCGGATTCCAAGTTCGGTTTCGGCAAGCGCAAACTGCCGGAGAATTATGTCCGTTTCAATGCCAATATTCCGACTGAAGAGATCTGCACGACGCCGGAAAAATTCGGCACCAATGGTGTCGTCTTTGCCTCAAGGCCTTTAGTCTTAGGCGGCAAGTCTGTGGAGAATTTCGGTTTCCGTTTTGAAAACGGCAAGGTCGTTGAAGTCATCGCCAAGGAAGGCAAGGAAATGCTGGAAGCACTGGTGAAGATGGATGAGAATGCCGGCTATCTCGGTGAAGCTGCTTTAGTCGAATACCATTCGCCGATCTCAATGAGCGGTGTCGTCTTCTATACGACTTTGATCGATGAAAATGCCTCCTGCCACCTGGCTTTGGGCAGAGGCTTGAACAACGGCAAATGTTCCGATCCGAAGTATACCTTCAATGATTCTGTGATCCATATCGATTTCATGATCGGTACCAAGGATATGCATATCGTGGGTACGACCAAAGACGGAGAGGAAGTCGTCATCTTCGACAACGGCGATTTCGCCATTTAATCTATGAAATGACCGGACTGCAAAGTTCGGTTTTT
>ONXX01000167.1 GCA_900321955.1 uncultured Bacillota bacterium
AAGAAAGCCGTCCTTTCAGCACACACCGTAGCGCTGAAACCGCTGTTTTCGATGTTGCAGCCCTTAAAGATCCTGCCGTCCCTACAAAGAAGGGCAGCCCCGACCTTCCAGTTGGAATACGGTGCGTAGGCTCCTTCCCTCGCCTCCAGGGCCAGAGCGATCAATTCTTCATTGCTCATTTTTACAGCCACTTGAAGAACTCTTCAACGAGATTTGCGTAATCGCCTTCGACGATCAGATGGTGATTGCCGATCGATTCTCTTAAGAAATAGGTAACGCTCTTATCGAGCTTCAGCTGGATCTGTGTACGGCACAGATTGAACTCAGACAGGTTCTTTAACAAGGTTGCCGAGCTGACAAAGTATTCATTCAATAATCCATCACACTTGAAGACTGTGACCGGACCTTCCTGCAGTTTGCCTCTGAATGCCACACCGAGCTGTGACTCAAAGTGGGTCATGATCTCAAAGTCTCTCGGCATATTGATCGGCAAGGTGCAATGCGCAAAGATGATCTCGTTGTTGTCGGTATCGATCCTTGACGGATTGGCCATGAAGACCGGTTTTCCCGACAGTTCACCGATGACTGCCATGGACAGAAGGGCCGGAACATCACCTTCGCAGGATGCGTAGATGCCCTGTGCATTCAGGATAGCCAAAGCAGCGCAGCCGGTGGAATGAACGGTATCGAGCAGATCGAAACATCTGACCGTGATGCCGTCGAGTTCATAGCGATCGACGATTCTTCTTAAAGCACCGTAGATGCATAAAGCTTCTTCGATCTCTTTTTCATCATAGCCCTTGGATTTGATCAGCTTCGTGTATTCGTTTTCTTCATATTCTCTCTTAGCGATCTCATCAAAGAACTCTTCCATCGTCACATCGATGATCTCGATGTTGTTGTATTCCTTTGATTCCTTGGCATCGACATTCGAAGAAATCAGCCAGTCGGAAGGTTTACCGACTCTGGCCAAAATCATCCGAACCGTGGATGATCTCGCCTGGCAGATCGTTTTGTCTCAAATAGGAGAGGATCTCCATGGAAGCAGCCAGGGAGTTATTGGCTCCGGTCGTCAGAAGCAGATAAGGCTGAGGCAGTTTGTCCATATCTCTCTTGAAGATACCCTCGGTACCGCCGCCGCCGATAAAGTCGACAACCATATCGTAATCGTTGATATGTTCGACATCAGTTACTTCAAATTCAAAACCTGTTTCTTCCGAAAGCTTTTTGAGCCACGGAAAATTGTTGTCATTGGCAATTGCTGCTGCAGCAGTTGCGGAAACAACATAATAAACACCAATTTTCATTTTATTGATATCTCCTTTGCATCTTCATTTTATCACTCCGCAGCAACAAAAGACGCACCTCCTTGTCTCTTATTGCAGGCGGAAGGATTCAAAATCGACCGCACCTTCACCGCGGTAAGTGAAATACAAAGAAAAGTGTTCTGACTCAGGCAAAGAAATCATGATGGCCTCACTTTCTTCAAAGTCCTTACAAGCCGATAAAGAGATCGTTCCCAAAAGTTTTCCCTTGAAAGAAGCGCGAACTTCCATGACGCCCTTAGCTCCGCGGTATCGGATGGAAAGCATTACAGGATCACGATATGAAAAATACTTGAAACCGGCAGTGGAGCCATCTTTCATATTGCCGATATACTGATTGGGTCCTTCTTCCCTGTCTTCACCGTCCTGGGTGAAGGCAGGATGTTTCTTCTTAAAGGAATCATCGCACTGGTCAACATAATGAAAAGCACCATCCCTGGAAGTCAGATGACAGGCAATATAAGCGCCATATTCACCATAAGGATGAAGTGGCCCGCCATTCAAACCGCAGCTGGTCATTTCCACCTGCTTGATGAAGCCATCTTCTTCGATCTCGATCTTTTCGGCCACACCCTGTCTGGCATAAGCGGAATAATTGGTCTGACGATGACCGAAAATGTAATAGTCTCCGTTGACTTCAACCAGAGATCCGTGATTGTTGCCGGTATAGCTGACCCGGTCTTCTTCTTTCACAATGCCGATGTCGCCGTTGTCATGCAGGATGCCCCGATAGGTAAAAGGACCGATCGGACTTTGCCCGGTCGCATAGCACAGCTCATGACTGTTCATGGAAGAATAGATGAAGAAGTAAAGGCCCTTCACTTTGCGTATCGAAGAAGCTTCGAAAAAATCATGACCCTGATCAGGACAATCTTCGATCACGATCTTTTCAGCGTCCCGTTTGACGGTATGCATATCCTCATTCAATTCCAGGACATAGGCACCGGAAGATAAAGGCGTCTTGCCAAATTCCCGTTCCATGAAATCCCAGCTGAGATCTGGGGCAAAACCGATATAGAGATAGATCCTTCCCTCATCGATCAAAACAGCCGGATCAAAGGGATAAGGATCCTTTTCCCGTTGCCCTACCAGGGTGCCATCTTCGTATCTGACATGGGACAGAAATTCATAAGGGCCTTCCGGCCGATCGGCAACTGCCACGCCGATCGATCGGGTATTGCATGGACAATAATAGAGATAGAAGCGGCCGTCTTTTCCTTTGGTGACATCTGGGGCAAAAAGCGGATTCTTCTCCCGGTTGAGGGGATCCTGTTCCTTCTTAAAGATCGTGCCGTGAAACTTCCAATCGCTCAGATCGGAAACGGGAGCACTCCATAAGACATAATCGTTTTCACAGAAAAAAGGAGCCCCGAAGCGATCATGTGAGCCGAAGACGTAAAGTCTTCCGTCAAAGACATGCGGTTCGCCATCGGGGATATACTCATAGCTTGGCAAATATGGATTAAATACCTGTTTCTTCATATGCTCATTATACTTTCTTCGCCATTGAAAAAGCCATGTGTCAGACATGGCTTGTTCGTACTATTTAACAGTAATGATCTTCATGAAGTTGGCAGAACCCTCGCCTGTCGGATAACCGGCGGAAAGGATGATCTGGCTGCCCGGCTTGATGCCATAGGACTTGACGACACTGGAAGCCAGTTCGTCGTCGTTGGTCATATTGTTCTGGACATAGGAAAGCAGCGGCTTGACGCCCCAGTATAATTCCAGTTTGCCCTGGGTGGACTTGGTGAAAGTGACCGCAAAGATTGGTACCGGCGGACGATACTTGGAGATCCTTCTAGCTGTCGTGCCTCCCTGCGTGAAGACGACGATCGCCGCGATATCCAAAGTCAAAGTCGCATCAGAGATGGCGATACCGATCGCATCCTGAATGGTCTTGTTGTTGGTCATCTTGGCGTGTTCCAGATTCTCTCTGTAAGGGATGATCTTTTCGGTTGCTGCCGCAATCTTGGCCATTGTGGAAACGGCTTCGACCGGATATTCACCGGCAGCCGTCTCGGCAGAAAGCATGACGGCATCGGAACCGTCCAGTACCGCATTGGAAACATCGGATGCTTCGGCTCTGGTACAGCGCGGATTGTTGGTCATGGAATCCAGCATGTGGGTAGCAGTAATGACTGCCTTGCCCTTCTTGTTGGCCATTTCAATGATTTTCTTCTGGTAAATCGGGACATAAGCCGTCTCGACTTCAACGCCCAGATCGCCTCTGGCGACCATGACGCCGTCGGCAACTTCCAGGATCTCATCGAGGTTATCGAAACCTTCCTGGTTTTCGATCTTGGCGATGATCTGGATCTTCGGCTTGCCCATTTCGGTGATGATCTTGCGGATCTTCAAGACATCCTCTGCCCTTCTGACAAAAGAAGCGGCGATGAAATCGACATCGTTATTGCAGCCGAAACGGATATCTTCGTCATCCTTCATGGAGATAAACGGCATGGACAGTTTGACACCCGGCACATTGCAGCCTTTTCTGGAAGCCAGCTGACCGTTGACTTCAACTCTTGCCTTCATTTCGTTGCCGTCGTTTTCCAATATCGTCAGTC
>ONXX01000106.1 GCA_900321955.1 uncultured Bacillota bacterium
GACATTGAATGGATCAATTCCGATAAACCGACCTACAAGATGGAGATCGGAGGTTTGACCGGCGGCCATTCCGGTGGTCAGATTCATCTGGAGAAGGGCAATGCGATTGCCATAGCTGCCAGAGTCATTGAAGAAGCTACGGTCAAAGGCATGGACTTTGAATTAGTCTGTTTAAAGGGTGGCGAAAAAGACAATGCGATCCCAAGATCGGCCTTCATCGTATTCAATTCCGAAACCCCAATCGATGCGATCAAGGAATGTTTCGCTAAGATCGAAAAGAATATTAAGACCGAACTGGAGTTTTCCGATCCGGATGTCTGCGTTAGTGTAACAGCCGTTGATAAGGCGGGACGCTTCATTAAGGACGGCAAGGATATCATCGATTACGCGTATTTACAGCCAAATGGCTTCCAGCACCGCTCGATGGCGATCGAAGGATTAACTCTGACTTCGCTCAATCTGGGCGTCGCTGTAACGGATGAAAAGGAAGTCTTCCTGGATACCCTGATCCGTTCGGCTATGGATCATGCGGCAGATGATTTGAGAGATAAGATGGACTTATTGGCAAGCAAGTGCAATGTCCGCTTCGAATCACCGATGCGCTATTCCGGCTGGAATTATGAACCGAAATCGGAAATGCGTGAACGACTTAGAATTGTTGTTGCCAATCATGGCGGCGAACTGGTGGAACATGCAGGACACGGCGGCAATGAGTGCGGCGTCTTTAAGGCTTTGAATCCGAAACTGGACATCATCACTTTCGGCCCGATCGGCAAGGATGTCCATACGCCGGAAGAAAAACTCAATCTTGATAGTTTTGAACGTTCTTTCCAGATGTTGAAGGAACTTATTGCAATGTGCAACGATTAGATAAAGGAGAATTAAGAAGATGGCAAAAGGTATCGTCGTTATTTTAAGTGGTGCGAGCTCTGTTGGTAAGGGAATGATCCGTGAGAAATTGCTGGAAGACAAGGACATGAACCTGTTCTTCTCGATTTCCGAGACGACCCGTCCGATGAAGGAAGGGGAAGTGGATGGCAAGGATTACTACTTTGTCTCTCACAAGGCTTTCGCTGATTCTGTCAAAAACAAGGAACTGCTGGAGTATACCGAGTTTAACGGTTACTACTACGGCACGCCTAAGGCACAGGTCGATTTCTTAGTCAACAAGGGCAAGAACGTCCTGATTGAAGTCGAAGCTCAGGGTGTCGGTCCGATCAAACTGAATATCCCGGATTCGATCGCTTTCTTTGTCATGCCGCACAGCTTTGAAGAGCTGGAGAAGCAGATCCATGAGATCTATGGTGATGATGAGGCTTCCGTCGAAAGACGTTTAAACAAGGCGAAGATGGAAATGGAGATCGCTCCGTTATTCAACAACATCGTCTACAACGATGACGCCGATAAGGCAGTTGCTGAAATCAAGAAAGTCGTCATGGCAGAAATGGAGAAGAGAAATGGATAAATGGAAACTGGAAAAGCTGGCTCGGGTATTGATCCGTACCGGTGTTAACCTGCAGGAAGGCGAGACCGTCGTCCTTCAGACAGATACAATGGCTATTGATTTGGCCAGAGAGATCACCAAAGAGGCGTTTGCGGCCGGTGCCAAGAATGTTGAAGCATTTATCGAAGATGCGGAAATCAATCACTACAAGGCTTTAAACTGCACGCCGGAGACTCTCAGAGATCTGCCTGAATGGAAGAAGGAAGGTCTGGATTCCATCCTTCGTACCGGCAAGGGCGTTCAGCTTGGTGTCAGAGCCAGCCGTCCGACACTCAACCAGGATGTTCCGGATGAAAATCTCAAAGCCCAGGCTTATGCTTCCAACGAACTTCGCAATGTCGTCCGCAACTATATCCATAAGGGCTGCTTAAAGTGGACAGGCACCGTCTATCCTTCTTTGGAGTGGGCTAGAAAAGTCTATCCGGAATGCGATGATGAAACTGCCTATAAGAATCTGGAAGATGCCATCTGCAAGATGATGCGTGTCGACGAAGATACCGATCCTGTGGAAAACTGGAAGAAACACTGCGAAGAACTTTCCGTTCGTTCCAAGAAACTCAACGATTACAATTTCAAATCTTTACATATCACTTCCGAATTAGGCACCGATCTGACGATGGATCTTGTCGAAGATCACACCTGGAATTCGGCCGGCGAAATGGGCTCACAGAATGTCAATGCCCCGTACGTCGCCAATATGCCGACCGAAGAAGTCTTTACCGATCCGGATTTCCGCAGCGTCAACGGTATCGCGTATGCTTCCTTCCCGTTATTTATTTCGGGCAAGCTGGTCACCGATTTCTCGATTACCTTCAAAGATGGCAAGGCTGTAGACTGCAACGCTTCTTCCGGTGTTGAATTCTTAAGAGAAGCATTATTCAGAGACGAGACGACCAGACAGCTGGGTGAAGTTGCCTTGGTATCCAAGAAATCACCGATCCGTCAGATGGGCAGAATCTTCTACAATGGCTTGATCGATGAGAATGCGGCTTGCCATCTGGCCTTTGGTTCAAGCTTCCCGGATTGTGTCAAGAACGGCACATCCATGAGCAAGGAAGAACTGATTGCCCGCGGTGTCAATTTCTCCGTTTCTCATAACGACTTCATGATCGGTACGGATGACATCAAGGTCGTCGGTACAACCCATGACGGCAAAGAAGTGACCATCATGGAACATGGCGATTTCGTCATTTAGGAGGCCTATGATCTCGAATCAGGAATTTCTGGTCAAAGACATCCCAAGCACCGATTCACTTCGTTCCAAGATCTTAAATTACCGCCAGAGAGAAAAACTTCTCGACAAGTGGCTGGTAAAGCGTCTGGACAGCATATTACCGCAGGTGATGAAGGAAGCGGGAATCGACTGCTGGGTGCTCATCAATAATGAATACAATGAAGATCCGATCTTCTGGACCTTAACGACCTACAATCAGATCACAGCCAGAAGACTGACGATCATGGTTTTCCGTCTCAACAAGGATGGTTCGGTCTCCCGTTATTCGGTGACCCGCTATCCGATGGACAACTACAAACAGCTCTGGAACGATCAGTCGATCTCCCAGATGAAGACGCTGGCGGATACGATCAAATCCTGGAAGGTGAATAAGATCGGTCTCAACTTCTCCGATGACTTCGCCTATGCCGATGGTCTGTCTTATTCTTTGTACAGAGACTTTGTCAAGGAACTGGATGAAGAAGAAAAGGCCAAGATCGTCTCTGCGGAAAATAATGTCGTCGGCTGGCTGGAAACTCGAAGCGAAGAAGAGATGGTCGCCTACAACGACATCGTCCAGATCGCTCATACAATGATCGCTGAAGCTTATTCCAATAAGGTCATCCATCCGGGTGTCACCTCGGCGGATGATGTCAAATACTGGATGATGCAGAAGACCACCGACCTGGGTCTTGAACCTTGGTTTGACTATGAAGTCTCGATTACCCGCAACGGCAAGGAACATTACGAAGGTGATGAGATCATCATGCCGGGGGATATGCTGCACTGCGATGTCGGCTTCCGCTATCTCAATCTGTGCACGGATACCCAAGAGCTCTGCTACATCTTAAAGGCAGATGAGCTGGATGTGCCAGACGATCTCAAGGAAGCGATGAAGGTCACCAACCGTTTACAGGACATCGTGGTTGAAAACATGATCCTGGGAAGAAGCGGCAACGAGATCTTGAAAGCTTCGATCGAGCAGGCGAAAAAGGAAGGCATCCGTCCTTGTATCTATACCCATCCATTGGGCTTCCATGGCCATGCGGCCGGCCCGACGATCGGTCTCTGGGACCACCAGGAAGGGGTGGAAGGAAGCGGTGATTATCCGCTCCACGACAACACCGCCTATTCTCTGGAACTCAATGCCACAGTCTATTCCAAGACCTATGGCTGCGATATCCGGATGGCGATGGAATCGGATATCCTCTTAAAAGATGGCAAAGTCTATTTCCTTGCCGGACGTCAGGAAAACTTCCACGTTGTCAAATAATCGAATATCAACAAAAGCCCGTTAACAGCGGGCTTTCTTAAGCAAATTACAGGTTTTTTAGACCTTCGTATGTTAAAATCTTTCTTGTATGTTTAAACGATTCATTTCTTATTACAAACCCTATTTAAAGACCTTTGCGTTGGATATGAGCTGTGCATTAGGCAATTCTGCTGTAGCAGTCTTATATCCGATTTTGACCAGGTACATGTTGAATGATCTGATTCCCAATCGGAAATTCAATCTGATCCTCATCTTTGGCGGGGTATTGTTAGTGGCGTATGTGCTGAAGATGCTGATGAAGTATTCAGTCGACTACTTCGGTCACATGGTCGGTACCCATATGCAGGCCGATATGCGTAAGGAGATCTTCTCCAAATTAGAGAAGTTACCGTTCTCGTATTTTGACAACAATGAGACCGGTCAGATCATGTCTCGTATCACCAATGATTTACAGGAGATCTCGGAACTGGCGCATCACGGTCCGGAGACCCTGGTGATGACTTCCTTCTCTTTGATCTTCTCGCTGTTCTATCTTTCCAGCATCAACATCACCCTGGCCTTGATCGTCTTTGCCTGCTCACCATTACTGGTGATCATCACGGTGATCGTCCGTAAGAAACATCTGGAATCGTCCAGAAAAGCCAGACGGTCTTTGTCCAAGATCAACGGCGATGTCAACTCCTCCATCTCGGGTATTCGTATCACCAAGGCGTTCAATAACGCCGATAAGGAGATCGAGAAGTTTGAGACCGGCAACAAGGCCTTTGTGGAAGCCAAGAGGGGACAGTATTTCACGATGGCCATCCAACATGCCTCGACGGTCTTTGTCACCGATATTTTCAATGTCGTCGTACTGATCTCCGGAGGAATCTTTCTTTACAACGGACAGATCACCTTTG
>ONXX01000107.1 GCA_900321955.1 uncultured Bacillota bacterium
TTCCACGATATCGCAGCCATATTCATTTCTCATACGACTTGCCAGCACTGCCCGTTTCTCCGGCTTGTAGTAGATTACGTCGGAAGAATGGGTCCTGGCTTCCGGCAGTTTCACATGCAGATTGGCTGCACTTCGTCTTAACTCATCGAGCAGCTCACTGTCCGCATAAGTCACATGTCCTTCGTAGCCGCTTTGTTCCAGAGCATATGTCGAAAAGGAAAAGGCTTCATTTACCAGGATCGTATCCAGCAGTTCGAACTTCTCATCGGCATAGACGCCGCAGGTACCGACACGGATGATCTTATCGACATCGTATTGGCTAAACAGTTCATGCGAATAGATACCGATCGAACAGATCCCCATGCCCGATCCCATTATGGATACTTCTTTTCCCTTGTATTTTCCGGTATAGCCGAACATATTTCTTACTGAATTGAACTGATAAACATCATCAAGAAGCTTCTCAGCAAAGTACTTCGCTCTGAGCGGATCGCCGGGCATCAATACCGTCTTGGCGATCTCCCCTTTCTTTGCGCTGTTATGTGCAGTCGGCATTCTTCTTCCTCCTGATCATCATCCCATGATCTTCTTGGGCAGCCAATTCAGATAATCTCCCGAGACAAGACTGTATTCCCTGCCGCGGTACTTCCCTTCAATGGAATCATGAAACCTGCTTTTTCCATGACAATGGGCGTAGATGACCTGCGACACATTGTATCTTGCAGCAATATTTGTAAAGACCGAATCCTTTTCAATGACGCTTGTCGGCGGGTAATGCAGGAACATGATGAACTTCGTATAGCCATCCTTCTTCGCCGCTTCGAAGTTATCGGTCAGCCGTTTTGCCTCCCGTTCCACAAGTTTCTTTGCGTGCTCAAAGTCGCTTTCATCATATCCGATGATTTTTCCTTTCCGGTCAAGATAGAAAGGTCCCTCAAAGGTATAGCCTTTACTTGCCACCAGGGCAAAATCCTTATAGACGGCATAGCCATCCTGCAGGAAGGTCAGATCGGGATAATACAGATCATTGAGCTTAGCGGTCTTTTTCGCGTCCCAGAACATATCGTGATTGCCTCGGGTCAATATCTTTCTTCCCGGCAGACTCTTGATATATTCAAAGTCCTTCTCACATTCTTCCAGGTTCCTGCCCCAGCTGTGATCACCGACCAGAACCAGCGTATCTTCCTCTTCAATAAGCCGTCTGCAGTTTTCCGCAAAACGTTCTTCATGATCTGCCCAAAGCGGCGAATTCAGCTGATCCTTTGCCTTGAGGACGGACTGGTAATGCAGATGCAGATCACCGATCGCAAACAGACTCATTTTCTTTCCCGTCTTTCCACCAGGACAGCTTCTTTTGTCTTCAGATAGTTTTCATCTTCATTGCAGCCGAAAACGACAGTCTCATTCAATTCATAATCTTTCTTTGACAGGTTGAGGATCAGCTGATATTTTCCCCGGTCAAAAAAGAAGACTCTGTCATTTTCTTTGATCTGCACATGAGGATCCTTCAGATCTTTGATCTGTTTTCTTAATTCGATGCACCTGCGGATATAGTGATACAAAGAGTTCTTATCTTTGACTGCGCTTCTTACCGACTGCTTATTCTCTTCATAAAACGGCAGATAGGTTTCGGAAGCCTTGCTGAAGCCGTGGCTGGGAAGACTTTCATCCCAGACCATCGGAATCCTGGTGCCGGTCCTCTGGTAACCGCCGTCCTTGGAAGGAAGATCGGCTGTCTTCATTGCGATCTCATCGCCATATAAGACAAACGGAATGCCCGGCATTGTAAATAAAAACAGATAGAAACTGCGAAGTTCCTTTTCCGAAAGATAATTGGCAATACGCCAGCTGTCATGATTGCCGGAGATCATCGAAAGATAGCCTTTCTTTTCTTCTGCCGCTTCGAAACGCTTCTTCATGTCCTCCAAAGCAAACTCAACATCGTTTTCTCCGTGCATGATCGAGACGCCGCGCGTCGATGCATCGCTTCTGAAAAAGCGATGATAGAAATTATCCCAATGATCCAGTACGAAGTCGGCATCAAAACCGGCTTCCAATGATCTTTCCGGATTGGACCATTCGCTCACGAAAAAGACATCCGGGAATTCTTTTCTGATTTTTTTAAACATCCACTTCCAGACTTCGATCGTTGCGCTCTTGTCCTCGTCGTTCTTGACCAAGGAATCAGCCATATCCACCCGGAAACCATCCGCACCCTGTTTCAGCCAGAAGCGCATCACATTTAACATGTATTCACGTGCCTTGAATGTTCGTTTATCCTTATAGGACATCTGCCATTTCTGGTCGATATCCTTATAGCCATAATTGAAAGCCGGCTGGTGGGCAAAGAAGTTCACCTTATAGGATCCATGCCGGTCGAACATGCCGTTGATCAAGCCATCGCCCTTTTCCCAAGGATTGTCATTCCATATGAACAGATCGCTCTTTTCATTTCTCTCAGTTTTCGCACTTTGAAGAAAATCAGGGTTGTCCATCGACGCATGTCCGGCAACCAGATCAACAAAGATCCTGATCCCTTTCTCGTGTGCCTTCTTGCAGAGATTTCTGAAATCCCTCAACGTGCCAAAACGTTCATCCACATCAAAGAAGTCCGCCACATCATAGCCGCCGTCCCTGAACGGAGAGACATAGAACGGATTGAGCCAGATGGCATTGAATCCCGTTTCTTTAATGTATTTCAGTTTCGAAGTGATCCCTTTGAGATCACCGGTACCGTCATTGTTGCCGTCAAAAAAAGATGTTGGATAGATCTCATAGACGATCAGGTCACGAAATGTTTTCTTGCTCATAAAAACCCCTTATTATCTGTTGATCAGTTTCATCTACATTATAATTCAGCGACCTGTTTCCTTGCGAAAGAAAGACACCGCAGTGTCTTGTCATTCTTCTTCCAGCAATTCAGGCTTGCAGAGAAACTCGTTCACCTTTGTCTTGAACAGATCGGCAGAAGGCGCCGGTGAGATGATACAGACTGTATCTTCACCTCTGCCGGTACCGCCGATGCATACGACCGGTTTGCCTGATTCCACCGCACCGTTATCTACGGCCATCAGACCGATCTCCACACAGACCTTTGTGCCCTGACCCATCATGCGCAATGTATGGGCAACAATCTCCAGAGGATAGACGCCTTTAAAGACGGTCGACATGCCTCTTTCTCCGGCACATAAAGCGTGAGCGGCCGTAATGACCCGATACGCTCTGCTTTCGATCTGCTTTCTCACCTCTTCGCTCATATCGTTCTTTAAACCGGCAACATAGGCATGGGTCACGATGATGATCTTTCCTTTGTAATCCATCTCATCGGCCATATCCAGTAAGGCCAATGCGCTGTCACCGCCGGTCGTTGCGCTGATGATGTCATAGCCTCTTTCTTTTGCAGCCGTTACAGCGATCCTTAATGTCTCTTGCGTATTGATCTTACCTTTTTCCTTAAATACCTTCATCCTGTCCCCCTTGATTGATTCTCTTTTTTCATCCTCATTTTACCATTTCGGTATCTATTCTTAGTGATGCATACACCGCATTTTGGCTGCCGCATATGTTTACCTGATGTTATGAACTGTTTCATATGAGCCGGGTTTTACGTTCTTTTTCTTTCGGTTTGTAATAATTTCTTTAAGGACTGGACATGATTTATGAAAAATAAATTAAAACGCAAACTGATCATTTCAATTATCGTCTCAATCGTTCTGATCGGCTGTTTCTTTGTTGCTCATGTTATCAGTTCAGTAACCAAAATCCTTGCAAAACAGAACGGTATCACCGAGCGGAAAATTGATACAATCGTCTCTTCTCTGGATTCTATCTACAGCGTAAAAGATATACTTCATAATGAATTTGAACATTTTTCCAGGAATAACTTTAAAGTCATGCGCTGTCTGCTGAAGGAATTCGTTGAAGACGGCCGCCTGGCATCAAGGAAGTATTTTCCGATGATGAAAAGTTCTATGATTTCTTACTGGAATTTCACCATTATGACAAGATCGAAAGATACTCTGAAGAAACGTTCATGAAAAGATTTATTCAATGGGCAAAGAAAAAAGGATATCGGTTTAAACGCTCTACACCCGCCAAGATCTATGAGCTGTCCAAGACCAATATCTCTTCGATCCCTTATGATAAAACAGCCGTTTTGTGTTTAAACAGTATCGTAAACAGTTTAAAGGCCATTGATAAAGGGCTCAAGGATATTCTAGCACGGATGCATAAGATCGCTTCCTTACTTCCGGAATATGAAGTATTAAGCGCCATGGAAGGTTTCGGCTATACGCTTGTCCCGTTGATCATTGCCGAAGTCGGCGATATCAGAAGATTTAAGAACAAGAAGTCTTTAGTCTGCATGGCCGGCATCGATGTGCCGCCCTATGAATCCGGAAAGTTCAAAGCCGGCAAAAGGAAGATCACTAAAAAAGGCAACGCCCACTTAAGAAGACACCTTTATCTGGCGATGAATTCCATCATGAAGGCGAAACCGAAAACAGATACGGCGATCTATGATTTCATGATCAGAAAGAAGAATGAACACAAGCTGAACAAACAGGTCAGGGCAGAGGGCATGCGCAAGTTTCTGCATATCTACTACGCCAGAGTAAAGGAAAAATACAAAGAGCTTGGCTTGTGGAATATAGAAGAGTTCTCATAATAACGGATCACTTATCTTAACAATTACTTCCATCATCAAAGCGGAGAAAAGACATGGCTTCGTCTTTTTGCCGTGGAAAAACAAAAAATGATAAATGATTCAAAAAAGTGCTTGACTTAACTTAGCATGATTATATCCACATTTGTGAAAACTTTGTTAA
>ONXX01000012.1 GCA_900321955.1 uncultured Bacillota bacterium
ATGAGCTGCTGGTAGGCGCTGGCCTCTTCGATCGGCGTGAGATCCTTACGCTGGATGTTTTCCAGCAAGGAGATCTCCATCATTTGCGTATCATTGAAATCCACGATGATTGCCGGAATCGTTTCCTTGCCGGCCATCTTGGATGCACGCAAACGCCTTTCGCCGGCCACCAGTTCATAGCCGCTTAATGACTTTCGAACTAAGATCGGCTGGAAGACGCCGTTTTCCGCAATGGACTGGGCGAGTTCCTTTAAGCCGTTTTCATCAAATTCCTTACGCGGCTGATAGGGATTGGGACGGATCTCCGAAACCTTGAGTTCCGATTTGCCGCTGTTATTTTTCTCAGCGTTTTTCTCGATATCGTCCAGGAAGGAATCGATATTCTCGCCGAAGATCTGGTCTAAGCCCTTGCCGAGTTTCTTCTTTCCTGCCATCTTAATCCTCCGCCGCGTTGGCAATCACTTCCCTGGTCAAAGCGACATAGGCTTTGGCACCCTCGGAAGTAAGGGCGTAATCATAAATGGACAGCCCCACACTCGGTGCTTCGGAAAGCTTGATATTGCGCGGAATGTAGGTCTTGTAGGCCTTTTCCTTGAAATGTTTGCGGATTTCCTGACCGACTTCTGCCGACAGGTTGGTGCGGGCATCATACATCGTCAACAGGACGCCTTCGATCTTCAAGCTCGGATTAAAGAGCTTCTGGACCAGACGGATCGTCTGTAAGAGCTGGGTGATACCTTCCAAAGCGTAGTATTCGCTCTGTACCGGGATCAAAACGGAATCCGCTGCCGTCAAGGCGTTGGTGTTTAACAAGCCCAAGGAAGGCGGACAGTCGATGATGATATAGTCATACCGATCCTTGATCGGCTCTAACGCATTCTTTAAAAGCTGTTCGCGGTTCTCTTCGATCTTCGCCAGTTCCAGGTCAGCACCAGCCAGATTGATGTTGGCCGGTAACAGATCAAGCGGCGGTTTCTGCAGTGATTTCAGGCATTCCCTGACATCGGTATCATTGAGAATCGCATCATAGACCGTCAGGTCTCTTAAACCGACCCGATGGCCGACACCCTGGGTTGCGTTGCCCTGCGGGTCAAAGTCGACCAAGAGGACCTTCTTATTGAGGTATGCCAGTCCGGCAGCCAGATTGATGCTGGTGGTCGTCTTGCCGACGCCACCCTTCTGATTTGCGATCGCTATCGTTCTTGCCATAGAGTCCCCCTATTTCTTCATCCTGATGACGATCTTGACGTTGTCATCGTATTCAGTTACCTTGAGATCCGCATCGATGCCGGACTTCTTACATAATTCGTAAGCTTCCTTGATCGTATTGACACCGATCTTCAGGTTATTGGAAACGCCCTTGCTGTGATGGGTCTGGGTCAGTTCCCGGATATATTCTTCCGTCTTAGAGACGTTGTATTGGCGATTGGTAATGGTCAGATAGACTTCTTCCAGCTTGTCTTCCGGCACATTCAGTAAAGCTCTGGCATGGCGTTCGGTGATCGTTCCATGGGAGATCGCCTGCTTGATGTATTCCGGCAGTTTCAAAAGACGAAGCTTGTTGGCAACCGTTGATTGTCTGTAGCCTAAGCGCTTGGCCAGCTCGTTCTGGGTCAGGCCTTCCGAAGACATGATCCGGCGCATGGCCATGGCCTGTTCGATCGCATTGAGATCTTCTCTCTGTAAGTTCTCAATCAAAGCCAGGTTAGCTGATTCTTCATCGGAACTTTCCATGATGATCGCTTCGATGTCACTGGCGCCATTTAATAAAGAAGCGCGGTATCTTCTTTCACCGGCAATCAGTTCGTATTTATCGCCGTTTTTACGTACAGTAACCGGCTGAAGTAAGCCATTCTGCTTGATGGACTCCGCCAGCCCCTTGATCGAATCGTCATAAAAATCCAGACGCGGCTGGTTCTTATTCGGAATGATCTTATTTAATTTGATTCTTACTATTTCTTTTTTCATAATGGACTCTTTTTAATTATATTATATTTCCTAGGATATTTTAACGGGGTAGAACGGACTTTCCGGAAATAACTGATCACCCTTTGATCCCCGTTGAGGATCGCTTCATCATGGATGAATTCGACCGCAAAGCCCATGGTCGAAATGGCCTTTTCCGCCTTTTCAATCTCATTACGGCCGTCTTTGCCACGCATGCAGATGAAATAGCCATCCTTTTTCACCATGGCACCGCAGACCTCAATCAGGCCATTGAGATTGGAGACTGCCCTGGCAGTCACATAATCATAGACCTCCCGATGACTTAAGGAATGATCTTCACCCCGTTCATTGACCACCTCAATGCCTTTTAAAGCCAGTTTTTCGATCAATGATTCCAGGAAGACACAACGCTTATGTAACGGTTCGATCAATACGACATGAAGGTCGGGAAAGACGATCTTAAGCACCACGCCGGGAAAACCCGCTCCCGTGCCGACATCCGCCAAAATGCCCTTCAAATCGCCGTTTGCGGCCAATAAAGAATCATAGAAGTGCTTATCCAGCACCTCTTCGTATTCGGTAATCGCCGTCAGATTGATCTTTTCGTTATATTCTTTGAGATATCCGGCATATTCATCCAGCTGCATCCGCATCGTCTCATTTAGTGTGATGCCTCTGTCCTTCAATGCCTTTTCCAGTGTTTCAAACCCCATACCACAATTATACTGAATGTCAGGACAAAAAAGATGCCTAATTCACCAAAGGGTCTGCATCAACAAAAGTACTATGAAAAAGAAGGAGCGGCTGCTTCCTTCTTCTTAAAGATACAGTTTCAATTTCCTTTCGGAACGGACGATCGAAAACTCATTATCGAAATTTCCCAGGTATTCTCCATCCACATAGATGCCGGCATCTTCATGGTTGACGCCGATGGTGATGGCCTTATCATCCGAGATGACATGGGGGTAGTTCTGCGCATGGGCGCAAACGCAGGTGATGCCGATGGCCCTCAGACTGCCGTCGATGATCGGACCACCGGCCGAACGGTTGTAGGCGGTGGAACCGATCGGGGTAGTGATGATGACCGCATCGCCTCTGACCTGGTAGAGCCTTCGTTTATTGACATAGACCGTAAGATCGGCGGTCTTACCGAAATTGGTCTTGGCAATGATGACATCATTCAACGCTTCATAGACCTTGCCGCCGTATTCTACCTGCAAGAGGGTACATTCCTCCGCTTCGCAGGATAAGACCTTTTCATCAAAGTCGTCGATATCTTCGATATTCATCGCACAAAGATAACCCAGACGGCCGGCATTGACGCCGATCAGCGGCTTATCCGCTTCAAAGGCAACCTTGGCCGCCTTCAAAAGAGCACCATCGCCGCCCAAAGAGACGACCATGTCGCAATCCTTGGCAGATAATGAGGAACGGTCTCCCTTTTCGGCAATCTTATCGCTTAAGTCCTTGGACATATAGCAGGCATGACCTTTTTCTTCCAGTTTGGAAACGCAGATCGTCGCCTGTTGTATCTGCAAAGCCGTAAAACCGTTGGCACAAAGATAAAGTTTCATATTTGTTTCTTTCTTATTCTTATCGTACTATTTTTTTCCTTTTCATGATACCAAAACCGCATCGATAAAGAAGAATCCTCTTTCTCTGTCATCCCTTTTCCATTTCGTGATTTTTTTAACAAATGATTTGCATTTCGTGATATAATTGAGCCTGTCAGAGAACTATGAATGTGTTTTTAAGAAGTGTATTCCCTTAACCGCATTTCTTAAAATATGAAAGCAGTACACCCGTACTGCTTTCTTTTTTTCTACAGTTTTTCCGTAAACTCTTTCGCAAACTTCTTATAGTTTGCGATGGTTTCATCGCACCACCGATCAAAGTCTTCATCTTCCTTTTTCTCTTCCGGGTGGCTGTTCATATAGGTTACATAGCGTCTTGCCCCTTCTTCGATATCGATTTCCGGAACAGCGTCTTTGGCGATCTCTTTAATCTTTGTGATATCGAAGATACAGGAGAAGTGCTTGTCACCATGCATCGTCGAATGAAAATCATAGGTCTTTGAGGCGTCCAGCAGATACTCGGAGATATAGACCGGTTTGTATTCGACGCCCAAGGCTTTCGCCAAAGCCTGGTAGATCATATCCCAGGTGTAAGGACGCGGATCCATGATCTGGTAGATCTCGCCGATCGTCTTTTCATTGCCGATGAGTGGCATGAAGAATTTGGAAAAGTCTTCTGCGTGCGTGCAAGCCCATAAGTTCTGGCCATCGCCATGAACGATGACTTCCTTGCCCCGAAGCATTCTTGACGCGACTGACCAGTAGGTCTTGCCTTTAATCGAAAGCGGATAACGGCCATCGGAGTAGGTCTGGGTTGGCCGTACAATGGTCACCGGGAAGCCTTCCGCCTGTGCCTTTAAGAAGATCTTCTCGCACTCTTCCTTGTCCCTTCCATACTGGTAGTAGGCATTGCCATACGGCATTGTCTCATCCACCAGGCAGGACACCGAATGATTTAAGACACAGACCGTGGAAATAAAGATGAACTGATCGCACTTTCCTTTAAACAGGTCGATCCGATCTTTTGCCTCTTCCGGCTTCATGATGATGAAATCGATCACCGTGTCAAAATGAAGATCCTGAATCAGTTTCTTTACTTTTTCCGTCTCGTTTCGGATATCGCCGATCAGACGTTCTACCTTATCGCCAAACTTGTCTTTCCTTTGCCCGCGGTTCAACATGTAGAGTTTCACATCCGGATCATTTGCCAGCTTTCTTGTGATCGGCGAAGAGATCGTTCCCGTACCGCCGATGACCAGTACTTTCTTCATATTCCTCCCTTTTAAAAAAGTCCTACAGTTTCCCGCAGGACTTAACTTGTTGCTTTTAGAAATCGATGCGCTTGAACGGTTTGACGTCCTTGACGGCCTCTTTGGCAGAGATGCGGACCTCGTCGTTGTCCAAGTCGATCAGGATATAGCGGTCATTGCCCATACCCAGTTCCTTCATATAAGACAACTGACGGAAACCATGTCTGGACTGCATTCTTTCCCAGAGGTCGTGGTTCTGTTCAGCGGTCATCGCATGAATCAGGTCAACACTGGCGGTATCGATCGCACAGATATCGGTAGAAGCCAGGATTCCGACGTTTGGTGTGACGACCGGGGCAGCCGCGACACCCTCACAGTCGCAGGAAACCGACATATTGCGCATGACATTGACATAACAGACATGCTTGCCGAAGAAATCGATCGTCGCCTTGGTGGATTCAGAGATCTTCTCCATCAGTTCTTCCTCGGCAACCGACCACTGTCCTTCGCCTTCCCTGGAGTGGATCATCTTCTTGCCGATGTGGCCATCGGCGCAGCCGATACCGATGTTCTTGTTGGAACCGCCGAAACCGCCCATGGTATGGCCCTTGAAATGAGTCAGGGTGAACAGGGAATCATAATTCGTCATACTCTTACCGACGGTCATGTGATCAAACCACTTGCCGCCTTCGACCGGTAAATCCGTTGTGCCTTCCGCATCGGTGATGTCCACCGGGCAGAAAGTCCAGCCGTTGACTTCCAAGGTCTTGCGGTGCTTTTCCGTCGTGTCACGGTCACCTTCGTAATAGGTGTTGGTCTCAATGATCGTCGCATTCTTTAAGGATTCGGAAGTCTCCATGACTTCTTTTACCCAAGCAGCCGGTGTGAAGTTCGGACCGTGCTGTTCGCCGGTGTGAAGCTTGACTGCTACCTTGCCCTTGATGTGCTGATTGACCTTTTCATAGGCCTTCTTGATCCCTGCAGGGGAGATATCACGGGTAAAGTATACGATAGATTCATTTCCTTTACGATCTTCAAAAGGAACATAGACGTTGCCGCCTTTTGCTGCTTTGACTTCTGTCATATTTTGTTCTCCTTAATTTACACCTAGATTATATCATCAATCCTTTGATTCTCCCCTTCTGTCGCCCAAAGAAAAAGAGGAAACAGTTTCCTCTCTATTTTGTCTCTTTACGGACCAGTTCACGGTAGATAAAATCCGGATGATCCTCTTCACATACGATATCCCAATCCGCCAGATCGAAGTTGTCAAACCAGGTGTCAACTTCGTAAGCCTCTTTGACAAAAGAGACATAGGCCTTTTTGGCATATGGATAGGACTGGCGGAAGATCGATGCCCCGCCGCAGATGATGTATTCTGTCTCGTCGTCCTTGTGTTCTTCCAGAAATGCCTTTAAATCGTTGATGACATCGACATCCTCCGGATGGTAATTCGGATCGATGGAAGCGACGATAATGTAGCGGTCCACCAGTTTCCTCGGCAAACCGTCATAGGTCGTCTGACCCATCAGAATATTCTTATATAAGGTATTGCGCTTGAAGATCTTCAGTTCGTCCTTCAGATGCCAGGGAAGCGCTCCGCGAATACCGATCCCCTTATTGGGATCAAAAGCCACTGAAAAGCTGATCATCAGACAGACACCTTTCCTTTAATTGCCGGCCATGGATCGTAGTCCAGAACCTTGACGTCATCGATCGTGAAATCAAAGATGTTCTTGATTTCCGGATTGAGCCAAAGTTTCGGAAGTGGTCTTGGCTCTCTGCTTAACTGCTCCTTGATCTGGTCGATGTGATCGAGGTAGATGTGGGCATCGCCAAAGGTATGGATGAATTCATAAGGTTCATAGCCGCAGACCTGAGCCACCATCGCCAACAACAAGGCATAAGAAGCGATGTTGAACGGCACGCCTAAAAACAGGTCAGCCGAACGCTGGTAGAGCTGACAGGACAGCTTCTTCTTATCGGCAGAAACATAGAACTGGAAGAAGGCGTGACATGGCGGCAAAGCCATATCTTTGACCTGCGCCGGATTGTAGGCAACCACCAGATGTCTTCTGGAGAACGGGTCGTTTTTCAGATTCTCGATGAGCTGTGTGATCTGATCGACACCGGAATCATCGAAGTTGCGCCATTGTTTGCCATACACCGGGCCAAGATCGCCCCATTGATCCGCAAAGGCTTCATCCTCACAGATCTTCTTGATGAATTCCTCCATCGTCTCGCCCTGGTATTCCGCTGATTTTTTATACTTGGCATAAGGCCAGTCGTTCCAGATCTTGACGTTTTTCAAAGCCAAAGGACGGATGTTGGTCTCACCCTTCAAAAACCAGAACAGCTCTTCAAAAATACCACGGTAAAAGACCTTCTTGGTCGTCAACAGAGGAAAACCGTCTTCCAGGTTGACCCGCATCTGATAACCGAATTTTGAGATCGTTCCCGTACCGGTCCGATCGCCTCTTTTTTCGCCATGTTCCAAAACTTCACGGCAAAGGTCCAGATATTGTTTCATAACACTACCTCACTTATAACAATTATAACCGTAATTATCAAAAACTGCTTCTGATCTGTCTTCGTAAGCTCTTGAGATCCATGCCTTCCATGACATAGGTCACTTTTTTCGTACTTAGCCCCTTGGGTGAAAGATTGCTGTGAATATAATAGGCATCCATACCGACAGCCAAGGCTGCTTCGATATCACAGATCGGATCGTTGCCGATCATCAGACATTTCTTTTGATCCAAGCGATGTTTTTTAAGCAGCGCCTTAAAGAAAGCAGGATCCGGCTTCTTATAGCCGATCACAGAAGAGATCGCAATATCGTCAAACAAATCTTCGATTCCCAGTTCTTTGATCTCACTTAAAGTGAAGAGCTCCTGGGCATTGCTTAAAAGATAGACACCCTTGCCCTCTTTCTTTAAAAAAGTCAGAAGCTCTTTGGCGCCGGCATAAAGCCGAAGACGAGACAAGGATGCCTTGCGAAAACAGGAAGCCGTCTTAGCAATCCTTCTTTCATCCGCATCGATTCCCTTATCCTTATATAAATAACAAAAGACCTCTTTGATATCGATCTCAATATGATGTCCCTTTTCTGTTCTCTGCTTTTCCAGCTCCTTCACTTTATTGAAATACGCCTCTTTTAATTCCCGATAGGAATACGAAGCTCCCTCTTTACAAAAATAGA
This sequence comes from uncultured Bacillota bacterium, assembly GCA_900321955.1. The sequence continues at coordinate 7,974 of ONXX01000012.1, forward strand.
CAGCCATCTTCTTCCAGAAAGAAGCCTTCCATTCATCGGTATGGATATCGACCAATGTCCCATACAGATCAAAGATGTAATTCTCATATACCTTCATCATTGTTTTCATCTTAACTTTTTTTCAAAAGGAATGTTCCATCTTTTTAATAAAGAATGATACAGATACATGCTTCTTCGCAAAAGAAACAAAAGCAGAAAAAGAAAAATTTGTATCTAAGCCATCTGATCGCATATGCTTTCAAGCAGTCTTGCCACGCCTTTTTCTCTGTTGGATAAGGCGATATGTGCAGCTGCTTTTTTTGTCACTTCATCCGCATTGCCCATCGCATAGGAATTTTTGAAGTGTTTCAACATTGGAATATCGTTGCCGCTGTCACCAATGGTCACCACCTCATCTTCATCAATCCCCATTACTTCACAATAACGGCTGATCGCCTTGGCCTTGTTGGCGCAAGCGGAAGTGATCTCGATGTTGGCCATCATATCCAAAGCCACGATATTGGCATCAAAGAAAGCTTCCTTGACCTCGCAAATCAGTTCATCCTTAATATCTTCTTTCATGAACAGAACTTCGATCTTGGCGATGTGGCCGATCGGGATCTGTTCAAGCGTTTTGTCAAAATACATCTCTTTTTTCTCATAGATCCAGGCAAAGACATCCTTTGGGTCTTCTCTGAAGCTTCTTTGAAAGACGGGATAAGCCCTTTGATAGAAGCGTTTCTTATCCCAGCAGGTAAAGGTCCCTTGCTCTCCATGAAATTCGACGGGCGTATCGTATTTGTCACAGAGTTTTTGTGCCAGACGTACCTGGTCAGCGTCTAAATATTCCGAAAAGATTGTTTTCCCATTCTGTACCAGAACCGCTCCGTTGACGCAGTTCAAAACGACATCCTCCACTTCGCAAGTGATCACGCTTAACTCCCAGGGGTTTCGGCCGGTCGCCACCATAAAAGTGCCGCCCAGCTTCCGGAATCGCCTGATTGCCTCAATCGTCTCTGGTTCAAATTCGGAATACTCATTGACTAACGTGCCGTCAACGTCCGCAACAAAGAGCTTTATCATGATGGTCTCATTATACTAGGGAAGAAAGAAAATTCATCGTGCTATAATCATTTTGTTGGAGAAAATAAAACTATGCAAATAAACGATATCATTCATGGATTTAAGATCCTCAATATCAGACACCTCGAAGAGGTCAATGGTGACATGTATGAAATGGTCCACGAAAAGACCGGTGCCCGCACCATCTGGTTAAAGCGTGACGATGAAAACAAGACCTTCTCGATCGCCTTCAAGACGACGCCGGTCGACGATACCGGTGTCTTCCACATCCTGGAACACTCCGTCCTGAACGGTTCACGCAAGTATCCGGTCAGAGAACCTTTCGTCGATCTTCTGAAGGGTTCCTTACAGACCTTCTTAAACGCAATGACCTATCCTGACAAGACGGTCTATCCGGTCTCTTCCCGAAACGACAAAGACTTCGTCAACCTGATGCGCGTCTATCTGGATGCGGTCTTCTATCCGTTAGTCTTAAACAATCCGAACGTCTTCTATCAGGAAGGCTGGCACTACGAATTAAACGATGTCAATGAAGACCCGATCTACAAAGGCGTCGTCTTCAATGAGATGAAGGGTGCCTTCTCTTCGCCGGACGGCGTCAAGTCCAGACTCATGATGCACGCCTTATTCCCGGACAACTGCTATGGCAACGAATCAGGCGGCGATCCGGACTTCATCACCGATTTGAGCTACGAACAGTTCTGTGCTGCCCACCGCAAATACTACAATCCGTCCAATTCCTATATTTTCTTAGATGGTGCGATGGACATTGAGCAGATCCTGGCAATCATCAATGATGAATACCTTTCCAACTTTGGCAAGGAAGGCGACCTGATTGAAATCAATAAACAGGCGCCGGTCACCGATATCGTGAAAAAAGAATACGAGATCTCGCCGGAAGATGATCCGAAAGGCAAGGCCCAGATGGCCTATGGCTATGTCGTCGGTGACTATGACGACATCGAGAAAAACATCGCCTTCTCTTTGATCTCCTCTGTCCTTTCTTCTTCCAATGAATCGCCACTAAAGAAAGCCATTCTTTCCAAGGGCTTGGGCGAAGATGTGTCCTTTGATATACAGGACGGCATCTTACAGCCATACGTCCAGATCGATGTCTACAATTCCGACAGCGATAAGGAAAAGGAAGTCTATGAGACGATACAGGACGTCTTAAAAGATGCCGTTAAAAACGGTCTGGATAAGAAAGAACTGGAAGCCGCTCTCAACCAGCGTGAATTCAAAGCTTTGGAAAGAGACTACGGCGGCATGCCGAAGGGCCTGGTCTTCGCCTTGTCATCTCTGGACTCCTGGCTCTACGGCGGCGATCCGAAAGATCCGATCTGCTATGGACAGGTCTTCAACTCCTTACGTGAGAAGTTAAAGACTTCCTACTACGAAGATCTGATCGACACCTACATCCTCAAGTCCGACCACCACGCTTCCATCCTTCTGGATCCTTCCAACACCTTAGGGGAAAAGAAACTGAAGGCAGAAAAAGAAAAGCTGCACAAGATCGCTTCCAAAATGAGCCAAACTCAAAAGGAAGAACTGGTCGCTTTGAACAAGCAGCTGGCGATATGGCAGAATCAGGAAGATACGCCGGAACAGAAAGCGACGCTGCCGGCTCTTCATCTGGAAGACCTCAAGAAGACGCCTTCTTCCTATCCGCTCAACGCTAAAGAAGTCGACGGCACCCTGATGCTCGACCACCCGGTCGAGACCGGCGGCATCTCCTACAACTCTTTGATCGTTGACAGCGACGACCTCAAGGAAGAAGAAGTCACCCTGGCTGCCCAGCTCACGACACTGTTAGGCAACCTGCCGACTAAGAACTACGACGTCTTAAGTCTCAACCGCCAGATCAAATCCTTACTGGGTGATCTGTCGATGACCTTTACCGGATCAAGATCTTTTAAAGACGGATCCTTAAAAGATTTTGCCGTCATCTCCTGGTCCAGCCTTTGCCGCAATGACAAGGAAGCCAACGCCTTGGTCAAGGAGATTTTATACTCCACCAACTTCGATGATGCCAAGGCCATCCGTGACCTCCTGAAACAAAACATCTTCTCCCTCGAGCAGGCCTACATCAATACCGGCCACGCTCTGGCCATACAGCGTGCCGCTTCCTACTCTTCCGGCGTCTCCGCCACTGCCGAATACGCCAAGGGCTATGAAGCCTACCGCTATCTGAAAGACCTCGATGAACACTGGGAAGAAAAATCCGGCCACTTCATTGAAGCGCTGAAAGAACTGACCAGGAAGCTCTTCATCAAGGAGCGCTACACTCTCTCCGTTGCCGGTGAAAACAGAGAAGAAAACTTCAAGGATATCTTATCCGATGCCCCACATGGAAACATCGGTCCGAAATATACGATCACACCGCTAGGCAAGCGCAATGAAGGCATCGCCGTTCCGGCTAATGTCTCCTTTGCCGCCAAGTCTTCGTTGATTGATGATAAAGTCAAGAAGATCGGCACGATGATCGTCTTGACCAACATCCTGACCTACGACTATCTCTGGAACAACATCCGTGTCAAAGGCGGCGCCTATGGCACCGGCTTCCGTTCCGGCATTGTCAAGACGGCAGGGTTCTATTCCTACCGTGATCCAAATCCGGCCAATTCCTTAAACGTCTACAAAAAGACGGTCGAATACCTGGAAGATTTCTGTGAAAAGAAACAGCCGATCGAAAACTACATCGTTGGCACGACCGGCGACTTTGATCCGCTGATGTCACTTCGCACATCGATCACCACATCCGATATGGAATACCTGATGGGCTACTCCTACGAAGATAAGGCAAAGATCCTCTCCGAGATCTTATCAACCACGATTGAGGACATCCAAGAAGCGATCGACATCTTCCGTTTCGTCAATGAACAGGACCGCATCTGCGTCATCGGCAACAGAGCTGCCTTAGAGAAATGCGAAGATCTGTCCGTCATCTTTGATCTCAACAAAACACACTAGAGACACAGGTTACCCGCCTGTGTCTTTTTTTATAAAAAGGCAAGGCAATGTACTATAATAAAAGAAAGTAAACCTACATCAACGGATCATATAATGATGTAAAAAATCAAAAAGGAGGATCAAGAATAATGGGATTATTTGATGGTTTCAAAAAGAAAGCTGAAGAAGCAAAACAGGCAACCGTAGCTAAGACTGAAGAAGTCAAGAAAGACATTGACACATTAGCTAAGGAAGTCGTCGATGGTCGTTGGGGTTCTACTGATCAGGAAATCAAACAGAAACTCGAAGCTGCCGGCTATGACACTTACTTACAGGTCAAGTCCAAAGCCAACAGCCTGATCAAGGCTGCTGCCGATGCCAAAGCTGCTGCTGAAGCTGCTGCAAAGGCTGCTGCCAAGAAGGCTGAAGAAGCCAGAGAGGCTGCCAAGGCTGCCAGAATCGAAGAACTCGCCAAGGAAGTTATCCAGGGCAAGTGGGGCAATGGTCAGGAAAGAAAAGACAAGCTCACTGCTGCCGGCTATGACTACTCTGCTGTTCAGGGCAAGGTCAACGAACTCTTAAACTCCGGCAAGGATCTTGAAACAGTTGCCAAGGAAGTTATCCAGGGTAAATGGGGCAATGGTCAGGAAAGAAAAGACAAACTGACAGCTGCCGGCTACAACTACTCTGAAGTTCAGGCTCTTGTCAACAAACTCTTAGGTTAAAAGACAGACAAACGAAAAAGAAGGAGATCGCAAAGATTTCCTTCTTTTTTTGTACGAAAAAGAAGACCCGAAGGTCTTCTGCTTTCTAATTAGTCGGAGCTTGATGAACTGCCGGAGCTGACCGATACACTGCTGCTGCTTGGCAGGTACGGAACCAGCTTGGAAGCCATATCGGAAGCTGTCAATGTCTGTAACCAGACTCTGCCCGGTCCTCTTAAAGTCGTTAAGAAGAGACCCTGTCCGCCAAAGAACATGTTCTTGAAGCCGGAAACGGATTCGACATCATAGGTACAGCTTGCTTCAAAAAGGGCAACGTGACCGGTTTCCACCTTGATCATTTCGCCTTCCTTCAGATCGACTTCAACAACCGAACCGTCGATCTCGGCCAGTAAAGTACCCTCACCGGTAAATTTCTGCAGGATGAAGCCTTCACCGCCGAACAAGCCGGACCAGAAGTGCTTGTTGACACTGGCATCGATATTGACACCCTCTTCGGCAACTAAGAAGGCCGATTTCTGGGCAAAGTATTCGTGTTCGCTGTCAACTTCAAATTCTTTAATGGTGCCCGGGAAGCTGGCTGAGAAAGTGATCTTGGAATCATCCTGTTTTGCGGTGTGTCTGACAAACATCAGACTGGCGCCGGAAAACATTCTGCCCAGGGACTTTAACAGACCGCCTTCGGCATTGGTGGACATTTCGATATTTTCATCGCACCACGCCATAGCGCCTGACTGGGTGATCACAGTTTCGCCTTCATTCAAGACAACGTTGACGGCCGGGAAGGAACCGCCGATGATCTCATAAAACATTAGTTTTCCTCCTTATTCTTATTCTGTTTTAACCAGATCGCCAGGACCTGGATATCACTGGGGTTGATGCCGGAAATGCGCGAAGCCTGACCTAAGGAAGCCGGATGGATCTTATCCAGCTTCTGTCTGGCCTCCAAAGCCAGATTGTCGATGTGCAGGTAATCGGCATCTTCCGGTAAAGCAATGGCGTCCATCTTCAACATGCGGTCCGCTTCCTTGCGGGCCTTTAAGATGTAGCCTTCATATTTGATCTCGATCTCCGCCTGATCGGCGATCGCCTTGTCATAATCCTTCTTGGCGATATCTAATACTTCACTCAATTTCACACCCGGACGCTTCAACAGTTCATAGGCATTGTGTGCCCCCTGTTCATGTTCAAAGCCCAGGCTGTTCAGGTATTCATTGATGCCGCTTTCCTTTTCAATGCGAAGCTCTTTTAATTCTTCTTTCAAGGAAGCGATGGCAGCGATCTTGGCAAGGAAGGTCTCATATCTTTCCTCACTGATCAGATGGTTCTCATACCCATATTTTAACAGTCTCTGGTCGGCATTGTCATGCCGCAAAAGAAGACGATATTCACTTCTTGACGTCAAAAGACGATACGGCTCATTGGTCCCCTTGGTGACCAGATCATCGATCATCACGCCGATGTAGGACTCATCCCGCTTTAAAATCAAAGGATCCAGACCATCGAGCTTGCGCCGCGCATTGATGCCGGCCATCAGACCCAAACCGGCCGCCTCCTCATATCCGGAGGTGCCTAAGATCTGACCGCCGATAAACAAGCCGTCAATTGCCTTGAGCTCCAGGGAAGGTTTGACCTGCAAAGGATCGATCGCATCGTATTCAATCGCATAGGCATACTTGACGATTTTGGCATTCTCCAAGCCGATCAGAGAATGGACCATATCTTCCTGCACGTCTCTTGGCATCGAGGTGGAAAAGCCCTGAACATAGGTCGTATTTAAGGATAAGGACTCCGGTTCCAGGAAAAGCTGATGCCGTTCCTTATCGGCAAAGCGGACCACCTTGTCTTCAATGGAAGGACAGTAACGCGGTCCGACACCCTTGACCACACCGGAATACATCGAAGAACGCTGCAGATTCTCCCGTATGATCTCCAAGGTCTTTGGCGTCGTATAGGTCAGGTAACATGGCACCTG
>ONXX01000109.1 GCA_900321955.1 uncultured Bacillota bacterium
TGTGGCGATCTTCGCCGGACTTCTGGTCTTTGCCTTATACATGCGTTTAGGCGGTGTGGTCAGAAGGATCGAAAGAGAAAAGAGAGAAGCGGAATGGGAAGCGAAGATGGAAAGCGAAGAACAAACCCGTCAGCTTCAGAAAGAGGCAGAAGATGCCAAGAAGGAACTCGAAAGAACCAAGAGGGAAAACGAGCTGATGAAGGCAACCTTCATGCCGCCGAAAAAGGAAGAAGCGGCCGAAGAAGAAGCCGCCAACGAAGAGGAAACACAGGGCTAAGCCCTGTTTTTTTCTGGATATATTCTCCTTAATATTTCTCATGATATAATCAAGGTACAAAAAGGAGATCAATAATATGTTGAGAACAAAATCTGTCAAGTTGACGGTGATACCGGCAATGGCTTTTCGTGTCAAATTGAATGAAGGCCCGAGTATCACCATTCAGAGAGCCGACTGTGAACAGCCGGGTATCGCATCGATCAGCAGGACCTCCGGAGAAGCAATACCTTCAAAAAACACCAATATGAAGATGTATCCGATGGAGGCCTTCAAAGAAGCGATTGAATTGACCAATGGCCTTCCTTACAACAGAGCCAAAGAGAAGAGACAAAAAGGAATCAAAGTGACCAAGGAGATGGTGAAGGAAGAAAAGGCCAAACCGGTCGAGGAGATCATCATTGATTCCGATGAATACCAGAAGGTCGTTGACCACTACACCGACAAAAACGGCAAATTGTCCTACGATCTTCTGAACAAGGACTTCATCAAGTTTGCGAAGTCTTCCAGTATTGTCCGCAATATGGTGGAAGAGGGAACGACCCTGGCCAAATTACGCAACTATATCGTCTGCAACAAGATCCGCAACATTACGGAAAACGACAAGCTCTCTGATAAGCAGGTCAAGAAGATGGTGGAACTGCTCGATGAGGCCTATGTCAAAGGCATCTTCAAGGATCTCAATGAAGAGCTCAAGAAGATGATCGGCAAAAACAAGAGAAAATAGAAAAAAGGAAGCTGCTTTGAAACATTGTAGGAAGGCAGCTTCCTTTTTTTAAATGTTTTACATTAACGGAGCGAAGAGGCGAAGAATGCCCAGAAGGAACTCGCTGATCGGCCCGCGTCTGCTTTCTTCTAAAGAGACCTGATGTCCTTCGGCAATCATCGACAACATGTCGTCCTTGATCTCTTTGATCCTGCTGCTTTCAAATAAGAGCGTACCGTTTTCAAAGTGCAGGTAAAGGGAGCGGTAGTCCAGGTTGACCGTGCCGACCGTGGCGATGTCGTCATCGGAGATAAAGATCTTGCCGTGGTTGAAGCCCGGCGTATACTCGTAGATCTTCACGCCGCCTTCGATCAGCTGGCGGTAATAGGAACGGGTGATCTGGTAGACCATCTTCTTGTCGGGAATACCCGGAGTGACGATGCGGACATCGACGCCGCGCTTGGCACATAGTATCAAGGCATTGATCATCTCGGTATCGATGATCAGATAGGGTGTCGAGATGTAACAGTAATGGTTGGCCTGATAGAGGATGTTCATGTAGATATTCTGGGCACAGATCTCATCATCCAGAGGGGTTTCTCCATAGGGACAGATGAAGCCGTCGCTTTTGCGCAAGCGGTTGTCGGCTTTGAAGTCCAGGAAGTTTTCATCCTCATGACGAAGGGCATTCCAGTGGGTGAGAAACATGACGGTGTAGGACCAGACCGCTTCGCCTTTGACGCGGATGACGTTGTCCTTCCACTTGCCGTATTTTTCTACGATGTTGATGTATTCATCGGCCAGGTTGATGCCCCCGGAAAAGGCAACCTTGCCGTCGATCACCATGATCTTGCGGTGGTCGCGGTGATTGATGATGACGTTGAGGATGATGTTGATGCGGTTGAAGGGAATACACTTGATGCCTTTTTCTTCCAGCGTGCGGTAATAGGAGGCCGGTAGCTGAAAAAAGGAACCCAGGTCATCGTACATGACCCGAACATCGACGCCTTCCTTGACCTTTTCTTCCAGAATGGCCAGGATGGAATCCCAGAACTCACCCTGTTCGATGATGAAGTACTCTAGGAAGATGAAGTGTTTGGCTTTCTTGAGTTCTTCCAGGATGACAGGATAGGCCAGTTCTCCCAAGGGATAATAGTCGAAGCCGTAATTGCGGTAAACCGGATAGCCGGCATAATCGGAAATGTATTCGAGCTGGGAGTGTTTATAGGGATCGATCTGCGCCAGTTCCTCCATGATCGTCTCATCCTGCAGGTAGTAGCGGCGGGAATCTTCCGTCGCATTGTAGATGTCGCGGTAGGTGCGGGAAAAGAAGAGGTCGGCGCCTAAGAAGATGTAGAGGATGGTGCCGACGATCGGGAAAGCGTTGATCAATAAGATCCACAGAATATCGGTGGACAGATGCCGGCTGTTTTTTAATATGGCGATGGTAATGATGATGCCAAGGATATGCAGTACGGCCTCGATCCAGGCGAGCTTGTCCCGAAGCCAGGTCATAAATGCGAGCTGCAAAGCGATCTGTACGGCTGTCGCTAAGAGAATGACCAGGATGCGGCTGAGGCCGTTGCGGATAAACTGTTTCACTTTGTTTCGTTTTTTCATACACAACTATTATAAGCCATCAAATAGGGTAAAATAAGAGTATGCGAAGAAGTGGAAAAGGGAAGCTTCCTTCCTTTCTGCCGGAGTGTATCATTGCCATACTGGCTTGCGTCATTTTTCTTTCCATGGGTTCCTTTGAAAGCGGCGCAGGCTCGCTTTTGCATGTACGGGGCATGACCTCGATGATCAATGATGTGCCTTTGAATATCGTGGAAGACGATACCCTCAATTTAACGATCAGTGCCCTGGATGAGGGAAAGATCGTCTCCTATTCTTCCCAGGGCTACCGCTATGGACCGTCGATCATCGAGAATGAAGACGGCTCCTATGATGTGTGGTTTTCCGCTCCCGGCAACAATTCCACCGAGTGGGACTACATCACTTACCGCCACGTCGATCCTGAGGGCAACTGGTCCAAGGAAAAGGTCGTCTTAAAGCCGACGCCGAGCTCGGATGACCGCTGTTCGGTCTGCGATCCCGGGGTCATCTACTTTGACGGTTACTACTATCTTGCCTACACCTCGACCAAGGATTACCGCCTCAAGGGCATGAATAATTCGGCTTTTGTCGCCAGGTCAAAGAATCCTGACGGTCCTTTTGAAAAGTGGAACGGCAAAGGCTGGGGCGGCAAGCCCAAGGCCTTCATCACCTATGAAGATGATCCGCATGGCTGGGGGATCGGCGAGGTCAGCTTTGTTTTACTGGAAAAGGATCTTTATATTTACTACACCTATTTTGATACCACCGGCGGCTATACCGCTTTGGCAAGAACCAAGATCTCGGAAAACTGGCCGGCCCAGGTCGAGAAAAGGGATGTGGTCGTCGGCCGTACGACCCAGGATTCCTTCGATGTCTTCTATGCCGATGACCATAAGCTGTTCATGGCTTTCACGGTGGAGAACCGGATGTCGGAAGCTTCGGAGCTGGCGCTCTATGTCTCGCAAAACGGTCTGGACTTTGAGCGCAGCGATTCCACCCAGCGTCTGATCGAAGACTACGCCCACAATATGGGAGTGGCCAAGGACAAGTCCGGTCACCAGAAGGGTGAAAAGGATTTTCTGGTCGGCTACGCCTATGGCAAGCGCTGGGGAAGGTGGAACGCCAAGTTCCAGCACCTCTCCATCAATAAAAATCCGTCCTATAAAGTGATCTTCGGGGGATGACCTGAAGATCTTTTTGTATATAATAATCATGTGAATTCAAGAAACAAAGGAATGCTTTGTGTATTGCTGGGAGCGATCGCTTTCTCCTTAGGCGGTCTTTTTGTCAAGCTGATCCCCTGGCAGCCCCTGTCGATCAGCTCCGGCCGCTGCATCTTTTCAAGTCTGGTCATCTTCCTTTACATCAAAGCGTCCAAACATCCTTTCCGCTTCAATAAGACCGTTTTGATCGGCGGGCTTTGCGTGAGCCTGATGTTGTTGTGCTATGTGACGTCGATCAAGCTGACCACGGCCGCCAATGCCATTGTGCTGGAATATACGGCACCGGTCTTTATTCTTTTATTTGAGTGGATCCTGTTTAAAAAGAAACCGGGAAAAGCAGCCATCCTTGTCAGCGTTCTGGTATTTCTGGGTATCCTGATCGTGGTTTCGGATGGTTTGGGAAAGGGCAATCTCAAAGGCGATCTGATCGCGTTGCTGTCGGGCGTTTTCTATGCCTTTACGATCATGCTGAACGACTTTGATGAGGCAGATCCTTTATCTTCGGTCTGGATCGGCCACTTTCTGACGATACTGGTGGGCCTTCCTTCCTTGCTTGGCGAGGCTGACCACAGCGCTTCGACGCTGTTATTGGTAATGATCTTAGGCATCTTTCAGGCGGGTGCCGGCTATACGCTTTTGACCGTCGGTTTAAAGACCTGCGATCCGCTTTCGGCTTCTCTGATCGCTTCGATCGAGCCGGTCCTCAATCCGATTCTGGTGGCCATCTTCTATAAGGAATACATCGGTCCAAGAGCTTTGATCGGTGCTTTCATCGTCATCGTTTCCATTGCCGTCTATAACTTCCTTTCCATGCAGAAGGACAATGTATAATAGAAATATGAATATCGATTGGAATCAGATCATCGAAAAACTGAAACTGGATATGACCAGTCTGATCATTGAGATCATCGAAAAACTGAAACTGGATATGACCAGTCTGATCATTGACGTCATTTCCATTGCCGTCATCTTCCTGCTGGCGAGGATCACTTTAGGCATGCTGATAAGATTCACCAGCCAGGTGATCAAGCGGGCAGAGAAGATGGAAGAAAACCGCCAGAAGGAACTGATCACTTCGATGACCCTTTTAAAAAGCATCGGCCGTTATACGATCTATTTCGCCGCCTTCTGTCTGGTCATCAATCAGCTCGGTTTCGGTTCCGCCCTTTCCAGCATCGTGACGGCTGCCGGTGTCGGTGCTTTGATCATCTCTCTGGGTGCCCAATCCATCATCAAGGATGTGATTGCCGGTGCCTTCATCATTTTTGAAAGACAGTATGCGGTCGGCGACTTCGTCAAGATCAACGAACATGAAGGAACGGTCCTTTCCTTGGCGATGCGCTGCACCTATTTAAAAAACTGGAAGGGCCAGAAGATCATCATTCCAAACGGTTCGATCTCCACGGTCATCAATTATTCCGGTGACTTCAATATGGCCATCGTCGATGTACCGGTTGCCTATGAGGAAGATCACGATCATGTCTACAAAGTCCTCAAGGAAGTGGCGGATCAATACTACGAAGAAAACAAAGAGATCTGCTACGAAGAACCAAGCGTCCTGGGCATCAATTCTTTTGATGACTCCAGCATCGGCTATACGGTCATCATGAAGGCCGTGAAGCGCAACCACTTCAAGATTCAAAGAGACCTCCGGGTCTTGATTAAAAAGAGATTTGACGAGGAAGGCATCTCCATTCCGTTCTCGCAGGTCGTCGTTCATCAGGCAGAAAAGGAAGCTTAATTATGAATACCATCCATCTGATCGAGAAGATCCCGTTTATCGAATGGGAAATCCTCGAACACTTCGGTTTGCCGTATATGATGATCCTGTATCTGATCGATGTGTACTGCACCTACCGCATGTGCAAATCCTTCAACGATCCGGTGTGGACATCCTTTATTCCGTTCTACAGCTGGATCGTGGTCTTCCGCCACTGCTGGAATCTGAAGGCTTTTTATGAACATCTGGCGATCGAGATCTGCGGTCTGGCCTTGCCGTTCATCAT
>ONXX01000168.1 GCA_900321955.1 uncultured Bacillota bacterium
GTCACCTGGTCTGAACATCTGGTTTGTAGCGATAATCTGCTGACCGAGGTCGTTGAAGTTGGAATTGGACAAGACGATGCCTTTGGTCGTACCGGTCGTACCGCCGGAATACAGCATGACAGCCGGGTCAGAACCTTTTCTAGGCTTCTTGTAGTTGTAGAAGCAGGAATCGGCGATCTTCATGAACTGGTTCCAGCGAATGACCGGAGCATCTTTCGGGATCGGCTGGATCTTTCTGCCTTCCGTCAGCATGTAACCGGCTTTGATCGGTCTGGATAATTCATCCTTGATCGAAGCGATGATGATGTTGACGACATTGGTGTTGGCTCTGATGTGTTCAAATTTGTGATAGAACTGGTCCAGCGTGATGGCTGTAACGGAATTGGAGACATTGAGGTAATGCTCAATCTCTTTTTCTGCTGACAGCGGGTGAATCATATTGGCGATCGCACCAACCAGATTGACGGCATAGAACATGTAGATCGCCTGCGGACAGTTTGGCATGGCGATCGTGACACAGTCGTTTTCTCTGACACCGATCGTTCTTAAAGCCTTGGCACAGCGTTCGATCTGTTCGATCATCCTGCGGTATGTCGTCGGTCTGCCCATGAAGTCAAAGGCGACCTGATTCGGATATTTCTTTGCTATTTTTTCTACCGCTTCAAACATGGAACAATCACTATATTCCAGATGAAGAGGGATATCGCTGCTTTCAGATACCTTAGCCCAAGGAACTCTTTCGGTGATCGGAGTATCGAAAGCCAGTGTTTTTTGTGACATAGATACTAAATCCTCCTTAAAATCACTTAAACGTTTAACATCTAAAATTATACTATTGAAAAGGCATAAAAACACATTATTTTGGGTCTATAATTGACTTATGAATGAAATTGAAAGAATCAAAGAACTGCGTAATCTGTTAAAACGCTACAGTTACGAATACTATACCCTGGATAAGCCGACCGTACCGGACAGCGAATATGACATGCTGTTCCGCGAACTGCAGGACCTGGAAGAAAAACATCCGGAAATGTATGATCCGAATTCTGTCACCCAGCGTGTCGGCTATGAGATCTTAAGTGAATTCCAGAAAGTCACCCACGAAAGGCCGATGCTGTCTTTGGGCGATGTGTTTTCGTATGACGAATTAAGAGACTGGGCCAAGAAGATCACCGATGTCTATGGCAAGGTGGAATTCTGTGCTGAATACAAGATCGACGGTCTGGCCATGTCTTTGATCTATGAAGACGGTCTGTTTAAACAGGCAGTGACCAGAGGTGATGGCATCACCGGTGAAGATGTGACGTCCAATGTGCGTACCATCCAATCCATTCCGATGTCGATTCCTTACAAACAAAGATACGACATCCGCGGTGAAGTCTATATGCCGAAATCTTCCTTTAATCGCGTCAACCGCGAAAGGCTTGCCAATGGGGAAGAAGAATTCGCCAATCCGCGAAACGCGGCAGCCGGCTCCATACGGCAGCTCGATTCAAGGATCTGCGCATCCCGCGGTCTCGATGGCTTCTGGTATCATGTACCGGATGATGTCAATTCCGATACACATTACGGTTCTCTGGAGTATGCCAGAAAACTGGGCTTTATCGTCAATGAGACAACAAGCCTTTTCAATGATATCGAAGATGTCATCAGGTTCATCGATGATACGCAAAAGATCCGCCACGATCTTCCTTATGAGATCGACGGCATGGTTATCAAGGTCAATTCCTATGAGTTGCAAAGACAGCTTGGCTTTACATCCCGGATTCCGAAATGGGCCATCGCCTATAAGTTCCCGGCAGAGGAAGTCCGAACCAAGGTGGAAGACATCTTTATCACGGTGGGACGTACAGGCAAGTGTACGCCAAATGCCAAATTGACACCGGTCAAGGTTGCAGGCACGACGGTTTCTTTTGCGACGCTTCACAATGAAGACAACATCTCCGATAAGGACATCCGCATCGGTGATACAGTCATCGTCCGCAAAGCCGGTGATATCATTCCGGAAGTTGTCCGTTCGATCAAGGAAGAAAGAAACGGTTCCCAGGTCAAATTCATCTTCCCTGAGATCTGTCCGGTCTGCGGCGGACGGCTTTACCGCTTTGAAGATGAGGCTGCCCATTACTGTGTCAACAGTGAATGCAAGGCCAGACTGGTCTTCTCCATCGCGCATTTCACGGAACGCAATGCGATGAATATAGATGGTTTAGGCGAAAAACGAGTCGAAGCATTCTTAAATGAAGGACTTTTGACCAGCTTTGAAGACATCTATAAATTGTTCAACCGAAAAGATGACATCCTGAAGATGGAAAAATTCGGTGAAAAATCCTATGACAATCTGATTGAAGCGATCGAGAATTCCAAAAAGAATTCCTTGGAGCGCCTGATCAACGGCTTAGGCATCCGCCAGGTAGGGGAAAAGGCAGCGAAAGTACTGGCAGCCTATTTCAAGAACATGGACGCCTTCATGAATGCGTCACAGGAAGAATTAAGCAATATCCATGACATCGGTCCGATCACCGC
The DNA here is from genome assembly GCA_900321955.1 of uncultured Bacillota bacterium. Next base: position 2,524 of record ONXX01000168.1, read on the forward strand.
GGAATACATCAGGGAATTCTTCAATGAAGATTCCAATCGCGAAATGATTGCCCAGTTAAAGCTTTTAGGCGTCAATATGGATTACATTGACACTTCTTCCAAGGAAGAATCGGTATTTACCGGCAAGACCGTTGTTTTGACCGGCACATTGGAACATTATTCCAGAAACGAGGCGACGGCATTGCTTGAAAATCTCGGAGCTAAGGTCTCCGGTTCGGTTTCCAAAAAGACCGACTATGTCATCTATGGCACGGAAGCCGGTTCAAAGCTCGATAAGGCGAATGCTTTAGGCGTAACGACGCTGAGCGAAGCCGATTTTGAGAAACTGTTATAATATATGCTAGAATAGTAGCGGAGAATTTTTATATGAGCACAAAGAAAGAGAAAAAGAGATTATCCAGATCGGCTTTGGTCCTCATCGTCGGTCTGATCATTATAGCGATTCCGGTCTGCATCTTTTTGGGAATCTTAGGTGTTTCTGCCTTGCAGACAGGCACAC
>ONXX01000110.1 GCA_900321955.1 uncultured Bacillota bacterium
ACCAGAGAAAAGGTCGTTCTGTATGAGATTATGGACAGCAAAGAAATTGAGTATTTCAGAAACAACGGCCGCAACTCTGATGATTTCCTGAATATCAGCAAACAGATCGCAAGGGGAATTGAAGATGGCATTTTTGCCAAAGATGCAGCGTAAGGAACTCTTCTGCATCGAAGACCTTTCTTATCTTTCCCGTCTTTTAAGCAGCGGCCTGTCATTGAATGAGTGCTTTGATCTGCTGAAGACCAGAAAGAACGAAAAGATCTTTTCTGCCATACGGCAGAAGCTTGATGAAGGCGAACCGATCGAAAAGGCAGCCGCCTGCTATCTGCCATCGAAGATCCGATCCTATATTATTCCGCTATTGAGTTCTTTGTCTTTCAGCGAAGCACTTCATCTGTCATTGAATTTCTATACAAAGAATGAGGAAGACAAGAAACGTTTGTGGTCTTCACTTGCCTATCCTTTGATCCTCTTATTTATTTCGGTCAGTTCCTTATATCTGTTTGACCTCTATGGCATTGATTCGATCTTCGCTTTGATCTCTTCCTTTGAAAGCAACATCGAACTCTATGAGAATTTCCGGGTTTTGTTCAGAGTGGTGGTCAATGTCTTTTATTACGGGGTTTTGCTTACATTCTTGCTTATTGTTTTATGCATGCGGCCGCAAAGGATCGTGCTGCTTTATCTGTTTGTTTCCAAACACTTTCCCAATTCCTTCGTCAGCATCTACAACAGTGAGGAATTCATGAGCCTTTTTCTGATCTGCATCAAAGCCGGCTACAGCACCAGAGAATCTTTGCATATCCTGAAGGCGATGAAAAACAAGCCGCTCATTTCCTTTCTTGCCTTCCATATGGATGAAAGCTTGATGGAAGGGGAAACGATGAAAGAAGCGGCCGGAAAGGATTACTACGATTCGGCTCTGTCGCGTTTTATCAAGATCGCCACCCACGCCAATGATTTTTCGAAAATCATCGAATCCTACATTTCTTTGGCCAAGGAAAAGATCGCCAGGCGAATGAAGGGCTATACGCTGGCGATACAGCTGATCACCTATGCCTTTATCGGCGCAGTCATCATCTTTATCTATCAGATCCTGTTTATGCCGATGCGGGCCATCAGCATCTTTTGAAAGGAGAAGTATGAACAACAAAGGTTTTACATTGCTGGAGATGGTCGTCGTTGTGATCATCATCTCGATCCTTCTTTTATTGACGATACCCAACGTATCGAAAGTGATCGCTTCGGTGGATTCCAAGGCCTGCGAGGCTTTGACAAAAGTTGCCGATGCAGCGATCGTTCAGTTTCGTCTGGACTACGGAAGTTCACCTTCTTCCATGATGGATCTGGTCAATGGCGGCTATCTGGAAGAGGACCAGATTCGCTGTTCGAATGGCACTCCTTTAAGCATTGTGGATGGGCACTGTGTTATCAACTGAGAAAGGATTCTCCCTCTGGGAGATGCTGGTGTGCATCCTGTTTTTAAGCCTGATGTGTCTTGTGACGCTTCGCTTTAAGGGCTACAAAGCACCGGACCATTACTATTTCCTGAACGAATATATGCTGGCCCAGTCGGAAGCGATCAAAGAGAAAGAAGGAAGCAGTTTTGAAAAGGGGATCTATTTCAATTCAATGGGCCATATCAATATGGCAAGGACGGTGGAGTTTGAAAAACAGAAGGTCACGCTCAATCTGGGAACCGGCTATGCGCTTATCAAATGAGGGCTTCTTTCTTCTGGATGCCTTGCTGAGCGTCTTTATTCTGTCTTGCCTGTGCATCCTGTGCTTTACGATCTATGGCCTGATGGAACGCTACGAGGAAGGCTATCAGAACTACCAGTATCGCTCCAACAGCCGCTATGAAGAGATCCTTGGATCATTGAATGAGTGTGAGGGATGTTCAGTCGATGAGCATGATTAGAAACCTTGCCGGCCTTGTGCTGGTCCTTTCGCTGCTGCCGATCGGCATGAACGCTTTTCGCTTTACCTCTTCGATCCCCTTTGCCTATAGCGAGGTCTTCGATGAACTTGCCCTGATGCAGCTCAGGGAATCTTTGCTGATCGCTTATGATCTGAACATCGATTATGATTCTTTGTCTTTTTCCTTGCACAACAAGGATTTTGTCTTATCACAGGTCAACGATAAGCTGATCATGCATCCCGGTACGCAGATCTTTCTGGCGGATGTCGATGATCTGCATTTTGAAAAAAGAAACGGAGTGGTCTATGTATGCTATGAAAGAAAAGGGAAGAACTACGAAAGGGTCATCGTCAGCGCAAGAGGGTTTTATCTCGACGATTTTTCTGATTGCGATGTGCGTGATGATGGCACTGATTGCAGCGAAGAGTGACTATATCATGAAAGCCGACATGGTCTACCGTAATCTGGAAGAAGCAGAAAATGATCTCTATGAAGAATCCGTTGTGATCGATCGCTTCAAGTGCATGCTGGCAAGAAGGGAAGAGATTGAAGATTTTTGTACAGAAGGAATCTGCGTCAGCGTTTTTGAAAGCGCGGATGGTTATGAACTCTGCTATGGAGATCGCAGGATCGCCTTGACGGTGTATGAAGAAAGGATCGTTGATTTTACGGTTTACCGCGATTGATTTTTTTGCAAAGGGACCTCATGTATATTAGAATAGTAAAGAAAAAGATGAGGTAAAATACTATGTTAAACTGTACAGAAATCAAGCCGGGTCAGTGCTTTACATGGGAAAACGAATTGTATCAGTGCATCGATATCCAGCTGAATAAGACGGCGATGGCCAAGATGAAGGTCAAACTCAAAGTCAAACAGCCAAAGACAGGCGTCATTAAAGAACTGGGTCTGATCGGTTCCGATCAGGTCGGCGAAGCTCACATCGACAGAAGACCGATGCAGTTCCTCTATGATTCCGGTGACATGGAAGTCTTCATGGATATGGAGAACTACGAACAGATCGAGATCCCGAAGGACAGACTGGAATGGGAATCCAAGTTCCTGGTTCCGAACCTCGATGTCAACATCACGTTCTACGAGGGTGAAGTCTTAGGCGTCATCTTACCGGATAAGGTTGATCTTGAACTGGTTGAATGCGAATCTGCCGTCAAAGGCAATACCGCAACCAGTGCACTTAAAAATGCCGTGACCGAGACGGGTTTACTGGTGAAAGTTCCTCTGTTTATTGAAAACGGAGAAAAGATCACGGTCTCTACTGCCGACGGCAAGTATTCCGGAAGAGCATAAGAAGGAAAACAGAAGCTTGAAGCTTCTGTTTTTTTATTCCTTGAGATATTTGATGATACTGTTGGCCGCGATCGCACCATCGTTGCAGGCAGTGACGACCTGACGAAGGTCTTTTTTAATGCAGTCGCCGGCACCATAGATGCCTTTGATTGCAGTGGACATATCCGGATTGGTCAGGATATAGCCTCTTTCATCCAGAATCCTGGCATCGACAAAGTCGGTACATGGATCGGCACCGATGTAAGGGAAGATGCCTTTGCAAGGAACGATCGTCTCTTCGCCGGTATCGACGTTTTCGATCTTGAGGCCGCAGATACGGTCATCTTCAATGCACAATTCTTTCGGGATGTGCTTGGTGATGATTTCGATCTTATCGTTGGCTTTGACACGGTCGATGACGCTGGCATCCGCTCTGAAGACATCGCGGCGGATGATGATCGTCACTTTTTCAGCCAATGATGCCAGATAGAGGGCTTCTTCCAATGCAGAATTGCCACCGCCGATGATGGCGATCTGTTTTTTGCGGTAGAAGAATCCATCACATACCGCGCAATAAGAGATGCCGCGTCCGGTGAATTCGTCAGCATGCGGCAGATCGAGGGTTCTTTCCTTGGTTCCTGTCGCAACGATGACTGCCTTGGCTTCGTAGATGGTTCCATCGGCAAGCTTGACTTTGAGGATCTCGCCTTCTTCGATGGAACGGACTTCGCCGGCGATCAGTTTGGCACCAAACTGCTGACCGTGTTCGGTAAGCTGATTTGCCAGTTCAAGGCCGGAGATGGATTTGATGCCCGGATAGTTTTCTATTTCGTAGGTTTTGGATAATTTGCCGCCATTGACTCCCGCTTCGATAATCAGAACGGAGAGATTGGCTCTGGATGCGTAGATCGCTGCCGTCAGGCCCGCAGGACCGGCGCCGACAATGACTACATCATAGCGTTCGCTCATATTGCTTCTCCTTCTTTATTTTCGATACGATTATAGCACGTGGTCCTCCATCTCCACATACCATTTGCTCCGGTCATAGTACAGGTGCCTGATTCGGTTGGGTTCAAAGACACAGGTATAACGCAAACCGGAACCGCCTACTTTAAGAGAAGCCCTTGGACAGATCTCCGTCACTTTTTTGATCGGGATCCTTTTTTTCTCATCCCAGATCAGGAAAAGAGGCTTGATATTGCCGCCCTTATCGTTGAGACAGATGACATCGACATATTTCCGGATCATAATTTGCTTCCAGCATCACAAGGTTACAGCCTGTCAGCGCCTGATGAACCGTATCCGACACATAACCGAGATCCGTACAGATCGCACAGATTCTGCCGTCCGGCATTTCCAG
>ONXX01000228.1:0-2009 GCA_900321955.1 uncultured Bacillota bacterium
AAATATGTAGAAAATTATTGTTTCTTTGAAAATAATATGCTCTTGAATCGTTCACGAACTCTTCAACCGTCATATTTAAGCCAAACTGGCTGATGATATCCGAGCCGATATCATTCAGGTTCTGGCCGATTACGTAGCTGATCTTTTCTTCGCTGGTCTTTACGCCTAAACCGGCAAGGTATCCCAGCAGCGTTTCGATATAAAGAGGTTCGCTGTCTACGATGACTCCATCAAAATCAAATATGATTCCCTTGATCATTCCGCCTTATGAAAGTCCCTTGAAAAAGTTATCGACCAGGAATCCTTTCAGATCATCTCCTTCAAGAGAATCCATTTTTACCAGAAATTCTTTATCCTTTAAACAGGTGATCACCTGCGAAATGATCTTGATGTGATCACTGTCATCTAGCAAAGCCAGGTTAAGTACATAGCGGATATCGATCTCTTTGTCGACATCCGACATCGATCTGAATTTGACCGGCTCTTTCAAACGAAGAACACAGATCGCTTGGTTCAATACATAGTCTTTGGAAGCATGCGGGATCGCAACAGGACAAAATTCTGTCAGGCCTGTTGGATAATCGCGTTCCCTTTCACAGCACTTTTCGTAAAATTCTTCTTTGACACAGCCGTTACGATACAGTTCACCGGAAGTCAGCCTGATCGCTTCGCTCCAGTCATTTGCGGCTCCGTTAATTACATATAATCCATTCATTTTGTCTGTCCCCGTCCAGTGGAAGCTTTCCCTTTCTCGTGTTTAAGAACTGTATGTTCGATCGTGATCCATTTGTGTCTGGCGATCTTGCTTAGAAATTCCTCAGCATCTTCCTGTATAAACATATTCGGGATCGTAAAGACCGTCTTGTTGCGGTCTCTCATCTGAAAGCGGATCCTCAATGCAGGATTGTATCGGATCGATGCAATCTGCTGATATTTGATGTGCCGGATATTGGCGACACCATCCCAGAAGAAGATCTCGTCATCTTTCAAGATCAGTCTCGCATTGATCCCTCTGAATATATAGAGGAGAGCGATGATGGATCCACCCGCAAGAAACGCCAGGGAATATCTGTTGGCAGTAAAGGCTTTGATGCCTTCTTCGATAAACAGATAGGCCATAGCGGCCAGAAGTACGAATCCGAAGACAGCGTATCTGACCGCCATATCCTTTCTGCATTTATATTGTTTCATTCTCTCAGTAACAGATCTGTTACCAAGCACCGAACATCTTAGTGATGAGACCAATGATGAGGTTCTGCAGTTCCCAGACACCGGAACCGGTGATCAGGCCGGAAGCGGAAGTGACAGAACCGGACTCAACAGCCAGCATCGTAGCCAAAGGAGCCATGAAGCTCTTCAGTTCGTAGAAGACAAGAGTCATAACGAGTGAAGAAACGAATGTCTTTAAGAAGTCGCCCTTTGCAAACAGTGCACATGCACAAGTCGTGTAGCACAGTGAACCTAAACCGGCAACCGGGAAGAAGTTGACACCCGGAACGAAAGCCAGAGCAAGTGCGAACGGGATCATGATGACAGCGATCTGGATACCGGTTTCATCGCCTAAGCACAGAGCTTCATCCATACCGATGTAGATATCGTAATCATCACCGAGCTTGTTCTTGAAGTATCTTCTCGCATGGTTGGAAATAGGAACCAAGCCTTCCATCAGCAGTGAGACAGTCTTCGGAACCAGGATGATACAAGCTGTCAGAGTGACAGACATCTTTAAAGCGGTCTTGAGATCACATCTTGTGACAAGAGCCAGCAAGAGGCCGCAGAAGAATGTGATGACACCGCTGTCGCCGAATGCGCCGAACTTTTCGCTCAGCATCTTTCCATCGAGTTTGATCTTGTTGAGACCAGGGATCATATCCATGATCTTGCAGACGATGATGTTGACAAGCCAGATGCAGTAAGCATCAGAGTTACAGCAGGTCGTACCAGGCAGATCATAGTATTCCTGCCAGTAAGGAGCAATCTTATCACCTAATTTCAGAACGATAACGAAA
>ONXX01000228.1:2031-2620 GCA_900321955.1 uncultured Bacillota bacterium
ATTCATTCTGATTCCAAGGTAGTAGACCATAGCTGCAGTCAGGATGAAATGCCAGTAGTTCCAGACGTCGACGTCCATCGTCTTCGTGAACTTGATACGGATCAGGATGTAGTTGAGGATCATTCCAAGAGGAACGATGGCGATGGAGAATGGTGTTGACCAGGCAATTGCCGAAATACCTTCCCAGCCGATATCAGTAGCGATAAAGCCGGTTCCGAGGTTGGCATAGTGGGCAACAGCCGGAGCCAGAGCACCAACCAGAGTACCGATGACCAGGTCGATACCGATCAGACCTGCACCGATACGAAGGCCGTTCTTGAATGAATCAAAGAATGACATTTTGAAGAACATGCCTAAGATAGCGATCATGAACGGAAGGAAGATAGCTCCGCCCAGACCGAGGACAAAATTAACTACATTAGCTAAAATTTGCATATTTTCCCCTTTCTTGTTTTTGTGTTATTTGCTTTTGTTTTTCTCTTCAGCTTGTTTCAATGCTGCTTCAACGTCTTTGATCGTTTCATCTTCGTTGATTCCGCTGATCAAACCGTCTACCCTGACAATAAGCGTGTCGGAATTCTGAGCGTAT
>ONXX01000119.1 GCA_900321955.1 uncultured Bacillota bacterium
ACCGATCGTGCAGCCGGCACCGGCGTGCACATCCGGCATGATGCGGATCTTGCAGTTTCTGTAAACTTCCATATCGCAGATCGTCTTTAACTGCGCCTTTGCATTTTCATCGCAGACAGACGCATAGACGATCGCTTCATTGTATTTTCCTTTGATCTTGAACATATGAAATCCTTTCCTCAGCGTATGAGTGTAAGGATTGACTCATACGATGATCGGTGCGTAACGCTTAGCGTTTAAGACAGAGCACATGTAATCGTAAGGGGCCATGTCCTTGCCCTCGGTTAAAGAGGCAAAGACGGTGGCTGAGGAACCCGAAGCCAGCTGGACACCCTTGCGGTCAAATGATGCCTGATAGGTATTTTTGATGGAATTGACGTTCCAGAAGACGATATTGGGCAGCTCGTAGCCAAAGCTTTGATACTTCGCCTTCATCGTATCATAGAACGTCCAGTCCGGATTGGAACAGCGGTCAAACTCCATATCGGAGATGATGACGATCGACGTCGGCAACTCATCCTGGCCAACCCGGTTTTTTACCGCTGTTTTAAGGATAAGGTCGAAGGCCGCCTCCACATTGGTGTTCATGGCCCAATCGGCGTTAGAGACATAGCGTACCTGCTCAAAGAGGTTTTCCCCTTTTAAGGTGACCAGCTCCGGACGGTTGGAGAAGGTCATGAAAGTGTTGGCGAAAGGGCCTTTGTTTCGCTGGGCGAAGTAGATGGCCAGAGAAACCGACGTTGCCATCGGACGGCCATACATCGAACCGGAAACATCCGCCATGACCAAGAAGCGCTTGTCGCCATCGACATAGTCCGGCAGCGCCTTCCACTGGGCCTCCAGAACCTCATCGTATGCACCGCCGCTTAAATACTTTTCGACGATGTCATACGGATAAAGAACGGAAGCGTTGATGTTGGCCTTGCCCTTGGCTACCTGAGCCAGATACGCGTTGAAGCGCTCCTCATCCTGACGCAAGAAGGCCTTGCGGTAATTGTTCATCGCTTTGGACGGAACATTTTTATAATCGATCTGATCGAAACGATCATTCGACATTTTGACCTCAACAACGTCAAGGTAGGCCCTTAAGTCGGAAAGGGTTTTGCGGTATTGCTTTTCGCTCATACCGAAACACTTTGCCAGGTACTTGCCCTTTTTAATCGTATCCGCATTGGAAGCGTTGATCGAAGGAAGCCATTTTGCCAGAAGCGAAATGGACTCGCCGGCCTTTTTGTTTTGGATATCCTTGATCAACTGCTCGTATAAAAGCGGCACGATCGTTTCGGGAGCATAGTCCACCAGATAGACCAGGTCATCGTAACGGCCATACTCGGCGATGAAGGATGCGTTTTTGGCAAAGATGTTTGGATAGTACTTCGCCAGATATGCCAGCATCAGACGGCCGCTGCGTCTTTCGCCCAAGCCCTCACGGACATCACGGGTGTAGAAAGCCAGTCTGGTCGCCAATGTTTTGTCCTGAACCATCGCCTTGGCAAAAAGGGAGACGATGTCATCGGCCTTACGATTACGCAAAGCACCGGCCACCGCAAACAGGTCCAGCAACGGATCGCTCGTGTTGTTGTATGCGACAGCACCGTTTAACGTTGTGGTATAAGACTGCGTGTTTTTGATCATATCGACAAATGACATCGTAATTACCTCCTTTATTTCACGGCACCTCTTTTTGGTGTTCTTCCTATAGAAAGTCTGCTGCATGTGCCGCTTTTCTTTACACTGCGGCATCCAGTCACGGATGCCGCCAAGATGCTTTTGATTTAACTATTTCTGTATAGAGATCAAATATTGCTGTGAGCATCTTTCTTCACAAGGCGTCTTTGACACAGGATTCGAACCTGCAAAACCTTTAAAGTTCAGCCATTTCTCACCGTTTGCTGTAAACGCCTTTCCTGTCCCTTGGGACAATTTCATCATAACAAGGCCATTCCTTCATTCAAATTGTCAGATAAAAGATTACTTCGACCACTATAAAAGCCCATTATTAAGCTATATTCGTGATATTTTCATTATTATTTTGACCCCTTTTAGTGTACTATGAACTTAAAGAGGTAAAGAAAATGGAAGAAAAGATCAAGATCTACCTGCCTGATTCGATCAACAAGATCCTGTTAAAGGATATGGAACGCTTTGAATTCTTCAAAAAAGACGGTTCCCTTAACAGAAACGAGTTTTACAATACACTGATCGTCAATTATTACGAACAGTATGAGGAAAGCCACAGCGCTGTCTTTGATCACATCAAGGAGGCTATCGGCAAGCGTTCCTCTTTGAAAGACCAGGACATCTCCGACATCGCCGCCGATATCTTGCAATACGTCGATGTCAAGACCTATCAGCTGGACAGACAGAAGTACGATGCGGCGATCTCCATGAAACCGACCAGAAAATCGGCTGACGACATCGACTACATCCAATCCTGTCTGTTGGGCGCTTCCACCCTTTCCAATTACTTCCGCAACATGTTTGCCTCGTATTCTCTTTTGCCGCAGGACAAACGGGAGACCATTATCTTCAAACAGACCTTTGATCTGATCAGGGAAGCCATTGAAGAAGACCGCAAGATCTACTTCACGACCTTCAGCAATGATGCCCCGCACATCGCCTCGCCCTATTCGATCGCCAATTCCAAAGAAGAACTGTTCAACTATCTCTTATGCCGATACAACGATCGTCCCTACTCCTTCCGTATCAGCCGCATCAAACAGGTCAAGATTCTCAACGAAACAAGAGAACTCGATGAGAAGATCACTTCCATCTTTGCCTGCATGGAAAAGTACGGTCCGCAGTTTGCCTACGACGTCAGAAAGCCGCAGGAACTGATCCGGGTCAGCCTGAGCGAGCGGGGAAAGAAACAATACAAGTCCTTCTATCTGCATCGGCCCAACGCCATTAGGATCGACGGTGACATCTACACCTTTGACTGTTCTTCTTCCCAGGCCTTCCTGTACTTCTCGCGCTTCGGCTCCAACGCCCTGGTCCTGGAACCCCAGTCTTTGGCCAGTGATCTTGAGCACTTCTATTACCTCTCCCACAAGGAGCCCTCTATACAGGAAACAGAATAATACTTAATGTCTGGTATCGTCGCTGTAGCACTCGCAGAACCTTGCACTGAAAGAAGGTTCCAAACCGGATGCATCCAGATGCGACGTATCACCGAAGTGACTGATGCGGAAACTGGCAATACCCTTCTGCCGCTCTTCCGTATTGACGATCGTCACCGAAGAAGTCGAAGCGACAAAGCCATGCCACAGGATCATCGGCGAGACATTGATCAGATAGGATAATAAGACGCACTCGATACCGAAATGGCAGAAGAAACACAGTGTGTCGTGATTCGCTTTCAGCACATCAAAGGTCTTGCCGTTTTTGGCATAGCCGTGCTTTTTCAGCAAGGCATCAAAGTGATTTATTACATCCTCATAAATCTCTTTGACATGACCATTCTTCATGACCGGATGGTCATAGAAGTGATCGATATCATAGAAGGAAGGCTCCTTCGCCCAATCGGAAGGCATCCAGTCCCAACACTGCGGTCCCGGGTCCGGTTCACAGATATGTTTCACTACGGCCGGAAATTCCCGAAGCCAATCCAAGACCTTTGCTTCCTTATCAATTCTTTCCATGGCGATCTGGGCCGTCTGTCTCGCTCTTCCTAGAGGAGAGACATAATAGTAGTCCGCGTTTATCTTTTCGATCCGCGGTATCAGAGCTTTCGCCTCAAGGATTCCCTTTTCAGTCAGGGCATCCAGTTCATAATTCGGATCCCCATGTCGAATAAACACAATTTCCATGGCTCTATTATAGTCACATCAAACAAACCTTACAAACCCAATACGTTCATGATCTGATTTCCATACTTTGTTGATTATAATAGGTATATATGGCAACACTTTATGTAATGCTGGGATTACCCGGAAGCGGCAAATCGTATACGGCACTTCAATTGGCCAGAAGAGAAAACGCGGAAATCTATTCCAGCGATTCTTTCCGCCTGCAGATGCATCTGAATGCGGAAAACGCCAAACAGAATAATGATCTGTTTGATCTGATGTATCAGAAAATCAGTGAAGAACTCGATGAGGGTAACGACATCGTTCTGGATGCGACGAACACCTATTCGATCTACAGAAAAAAACTCTTCAACGCCTTAAACGGTTCCAGCGCAAAGATCGTCTGCGTCTTTGTCTTGCGCAAATATGAAAACTGTTTAAAAGCCAACCGGAAAAGAAAAGGTACAGCCCGCATCAATCCGGACATCATTACCCAATTCTATAAGGAATTCGATGTCCCACTTTTGGATGAACCTTTTGATGAAGTCATCCTTCACTACATCGACCATGACCAGAACAGTCTCGGTACCCTAAGTGGCAGTACAGAAGAAAACATCGAAGCCATTTTCGAAAACGGGAAAGATCAGGATCTTTTATCCAACAAAGAAGAAGAACACTTCAGAAACATCTGTTCCTACAATTCACTGTTTTACGATTACGGCAAAGACGATTCCTATAAACTGAAGATCGCCAACCAGATCAGACAAAAACCTGTAAACTAAAAAGCCACGAAGGCTTTTTTACTTGATCAAAGAGAATAAGAGATTGATGCAACCGCATCCCAACATGACAAACAAAGGATTCAGCTTATACCGGTTCAGCAATATAAAACTGCATACGATCAAAACCACATTTATGAGGTTGATGTCCTTTATTGTGATATAGTCCGCAGGAAAGACGGCCGCCAGAAACATCCTGATCAGGACTGAAAAAATGAGTGCGACCGACATACATCTTAAGACCCTGATCATCTCGTTGATTACCGGAATCGATCTGTATTTCTGGTAGAGACGCACTAGACTTAAGGCAATCAGGATCCCCGGAATCATGCAGGCAATCGTTGCGGTGATTGCACCGGGAAGGCTGGCCAGCTTCATGCCGATAAAAGTAGATGAGTTGACGATGATCGGCCCGGGGGTGAGTTCATCGATCGCCACCAGATCCGAAAACTCTTCAAAGGTCATCCAGCCGGTATTGGTAACCATCTGTTCCTCAATCAAAGGAATGGCAGCATAGGCACCGCCGAAGGCAAAGAGGCCGATCTTAAGAAAATTTAAAAAGATATCCAATAGACTGATCATAAGCCCTCTTCCACCTTTATTTTGATCATAAGCGTCTTAACTATTGCCACGGCAATACATAACAAAGCCAGATAGAAGACGGAAAGCTTGCTTAAGCAAACAACCAGAAAACACAGGACGACCATGATGTAATAAAAGATATTATTCATCTTTCTGACACCATTAAATAAGCCAAGCACGACATCCAGCAACATCGCACACACCCCCATCTGCATGCCACCGATAAACAGACGCACATACGGACTGGTCGAAATGAAGGTGTAAAAGAAAGTGACCAGAATCATCATGATAAACGGCGGCAGGATGACACCGAAAACCGCCGCCAAAGCGCCGGGGATACCGCAAAGCCGGTAGCCGAAAATCGTCGAAGAAGAACAGGCGATCGGGCCCGGGCAGCTTTGCGCCAGGGCGATGTAATCGTCCATTTCTTCTTTCGAAAACCAGCCGTACTTGTCGACGAAACGGTTCTTAAAGACGCCAAGCATCGCATAACCGGAATTGGCCGTCAGTGAGATAGTAAAGGTATTAATAAATATCAGCCAGATCTTTTTAAACATTGTTTTCTTTGCAAACTATTATATCAACAGATGTGTTCTTTCCTCTGTCTACTTGACAGGGAAGGTATCACTATGGACGCGACTTCTGTTTTTCATTATCTGCGTTTCAGGCCGGTCAGCACCCAGTCCTTTTTCTTCAATTCGTATTTCCTGCCGCAATACGGGCAGTTTCTCAGATGTACCGCATCAAAGCTTCCGCCGCATCCATCACACCTTACCCGCAGGAATGTGAAGGCCGGATTATATTCCGCTGTGACTTCCTTTTCCACACAGAACCGGAACTGTTCATCTTTTTCCCTGACGCGTCTTCCTGCATAGGTATCCGTCAGGAATGCTGTTCCTTCCACCCGCAGGATATCCCCTGTCTTTTCACATCTGCGGATATAAAGTGCTCCCCGATACTGCATGTCAATCACTGTATTCAGACCGGAAAGATCATCGTCCCCTTCCCATACCGCAAGGGATTCCCTGTCTTTCTCGAAGGCAGCTGATCTCAGCAATGCCAGAATTCTGCCTTCAAACGCTTCATAGGAGAATTCAGGCTCATATGCCTGCATGAACTCCGTCATCTTCTTCCTGCTGTTGATTCCTTTCAGCATGGAAAATGATCTTCCCGCCTCAAAAAATAGCTTCCCGGCAAGGATCAGACTGCGGATCATATACCAGCAGAAGGCAAACACACCGCCATAGAACATCCCCATAAACAATGCCGCAAGGATTCTGAAGATCAGCATCATATCATTCCAGACAAAGAAGCAGATGACCGCAAGCACGCTGCCGCAGAGCACACCCACGATGATCAGTTCCCTTTTGAGGTTATCCATCAATGTTCCCCGCTCTACAATGCCGGGAACGGTATAATAGGAAACCGCACACGGGTACACTTCTTCCATTTCAAAATGCGTTCCGCAGTAAGGACATCCGTCACGTGCTTCTTCCGCAGTCATCGTATGTCCGCAGTTGGGACAGGTACAGGTATCGGGAGAATTGTCCTCCTTGTCCAGGAATGACACATACAGATCAACCGGACGGCTGTATTTCCGCATCATCTTTTCTCCTCTGCGGTATGTCAGATTCTGCCTGGCTTCCCGGTAGATGATTCTGGATGTATATCCATTGCCGCTGCGGGGCAGACTTCCCCGGATCTCATCCTTCACATGGACGAACTCTTCTTCTCTTTTCACGCCCTGATCTTTCAGGCGTGTTTCCTGAAGATCCAGCATATACCGCAGATCAATGGAAGCCGATACAGGTTCTTTCCCGTTCAGCGACCATTGATGCAGCTCATCGGTAAATTGTTCCAGCAGGTCCATATGTACCTTCCTCCCATTGTATAATCTCCTCTAAATAATTATATCCTTTAAGCCATTTTAAACACGCGCAGAAGTTTTTCGGTTTAATAAGTAATCCTTCTCAAGTCATTTTTTCGTTAAAAAACTTTATACCATCACATATGGTGGCAGCGCTCCCCTGCCCCTGTACA
>ONXX01000114.1:0-5284 GCA_900321955.1 uncultured Bacillota bacterium
TTGCCCGTGCGGGTCTTACCGTTGTAGTGGGTAAACCCCAGGAAATCAAATGTTTCGTTTGTCCCTTTGTATCTACCGAACGGCAGGATGTGCGTTTTGTCCTGTTCCACCTCAAGGCCGAACTTCTCCAGTCGTTTGACCAGTCTCTCATAGACTTCCTTGGCCTCGTTTTCATACTGAAACAGTAAGATGAAGTCATCGGCGAATCTGACCAGATAGGCCTTTCCTTTCAGTTCTGGCTTCACGTGGTTTTCAAACCAGGAATCAAGCACATAGTGAAGATAGACATTGGCTAAGACCGGCGAGATGAGGCCGCCTTGCGGTGTTCCCTTCTTACTCTCACTTAACTGTCCTTCTTCCATGATGCCTGCTTTCAGAAAACGGACGATGTACCTTAGGAAGTTCTTGTCAGCGATGTCATGTTTCAGAAACTCCATGAGCCACTTGTGATCGACGTTGTCAAAGAAACCTTTGATGTCACAGTCTAAGACATAGCTGATGGAATCGATCATGATGTGCTGATTGACTTCCCTTAAGGCCTGATGAACGTTTCTGTTTTCCCTGAAGCCATAGGAACAGTTTAGGAATCTTGGTTCGTATACTTCATTCAGTATCCTTGCCATGACCCCCTGCACGAGCTTATCTTCATAGGCCGGTATGCCTAAAGGCCGCATCTTGCCGTTTGGTTTGGGGATGTAGGTCCTTCTTACCGGTAATGGCCGATAGGAGAAAGACTTCATCCTTGAAAGAAGACTGTTGAGGTTTTCTTCGATGTTGGCATCATATGCTTCCTTGGTGACCCTGTCTATGCCGACAGCCTTACCTTTGAGCTGTCTTTTATGTTCCGCCATCAGCGAATCATAATTGACTAAGTGAATGAGCGTTTCCAGTTTCTGATAATAGACAGACAGCTTTCGTATATCCTGAATCTCACTTGCCATACTTTCTTATCCTCGTTGTGATAAATATGTTTCAAGTCAGGAAACGCCTGATACGTTCGGTCCTTCGCTCCATACGGTTTCCCATACTTCAAAGCTACTACGACCTCATCGGACTTCTCAACAGGTCATTTCGGATGCCTTGACTGTTAGGCCTTGTACAACCGATACCTTTTGTACGGAACCTGTGAGATCTCCCGGGTACGAACTATAAACCTTGACCCCTCAGCCAACCTTCAAACCCCGGCAGCGCCTTATCATACCAGCTCTTCGTATGACTTGTGTTGGTTGCGACTTATATGAGAGTATCACCCGCTGCTTCCTTATGTCTTACGAGGCTAAAACGGTTTCGCTTGTCGCTTGGCTTCTGAACCTTTTCTGCCTACGCTTAACCTATTACCTCACGATAATAAGTCCAAGGCTGAATACCGGCTCTGTGCTAGAGATTACCGGATTGGGAGTTTCACCCAATTATCTATAATTCGCCGAACCGGCGCACCATATGTACATTATAAACCTTTGCAGGACATGAAAAGAAGACGGATTTCCGTCTTCCTATTTTCCTTTGATCTGCTTGAGCAGTCTTGAATAAGCATCGACCTTTTCTTTATCGTAGCCGATCATCGCCTCCGGATTCTTCTCGCTGATCAGCGTCAGAATCTGCTGATGCGATTGCGTCGTCGCCTCTCTGTGCTTCTTGCCCAAAGTCCGGCCATTGCCGCAGATCAGCCGCTTGCCGTTATTCTGGCAGATATTGAGGAAATCATAATCGGCAATGCCGTTTGTGCTGTGCTTTGTCGTATAAGCCCAACAGATATCTTCATACGGAATGACATCGATCTTGCCGTTGTAGCTGATCAGATGTCTGTCCGTCAGCATCAGTTTGAGCTTCTCATCGATCATTGTATCCGGTGACTCGATCTCACTTCCCAGCAGTTCGTTGTCGATCTCCGAGAGATTGAAGCTCTTGCGATCGGCAAGTCCGACCGCCAGCAGAGTGGTGCCGCCGATCGCCGCAAAGACGGCAAAAAGAAGTTCAACCAGTGACAGTTCCAGGAAAGCACCTAAGCCAAGGACACTGTTGTCTCTCTTTACCTCCAGCATGACATCGCCGAAGATATCATCGAACGTACTGTAGCTGACAAAATCCTCCTGTTCAAGTTCCTCATTCAGAGTATCAATCGCATACGGTTTTGCCTCTTCCGGGATCTTCTTGGTGTACCCATAAACTCTTACAGATTCCTGCGTATCAAACTTCTGGGCAAAATAATCAAAATCCTTATCCGGGAACCCGATCAGATAGAAGAAATCATCGTCATAGGCGATGTAGTAGCCATGATCATCTCCATAGGTTGCAAACTGGAAGAAACCGACCATGTCCAGATAAGCGATCTGGTTTTCCTTGTTGTCTGCCTCGGTGACGATCACATCGTTGAGATGGAGCATATTCCTTCTGGCATTGCTGACCTTCAAAGTTCCCATCAGCAGCAAGAGCAGTGCAGCCGTCAATAAGACGATGCCAAGGACGATCTTTGTTGTCGTCTTCTTATATTCTTTCTTGATCAGTTCATTGTTTAAAAACATATGTTACCCCCTTTAAACTGAATCAGTTTTCCTCTATTGCCTTTTTCATATTCGCAAAGATCTGTTTTCTGATCCTTGCATAAGTGGCGATATCATCAATGCTTAAGCCCTCATAGCACAAGGAGCGATAATCCTCTTCCGCCTTGTCAAAGTGTTTATCCAGCTGGTGAGCGTGGTACTCGTAGGAGATCTTTCCTTCCTCAAAAAGCTTCACTTCTTTGACCTTCACATAAGACAAAGTCACCAGTTTGGCAATGGCCATCGTCGCTGCGGCCGTCGAAATACGGCACATTTCGCAGATTTCCTCGATCGTGCACTTCTCCCCCTTTTTATACATGAAGTACAGGATTTTGGTCTCGTTGAGTTCCAGCGACAAGGAAAGCGCAACGGTATTCAGTATACGCTCAAACACATTTTCCGAAAGCCGGCCGTATTGCAATTCCGAAGCGATTCGTTCGTCCGGTATGAAACGGAAGCCCTCCTTTTCGCCAAGCTTTTTTGTATCATCGATCACCGGAATCGAGAAAGCATCGGTACTTACCGAAAGCAGATAGCCGTAGATGATCGGCTTTCTTGCCTCGTACTCGTCTTCATCCAGGATCTTTTTATAGAAATCGTTGTAGTATTTGATGACGGTGGATTTCTGCTTGATAGTGCTTTGCAGATTCAGGTTCTTCATGACCAGAGAACCCTCCGTCTTCACATAGTAGTAGACCGGTGATTTTGTGACCGCGATCTTATTGACGTGCGTCAGATACTGCAGATTGAATATGGTATCTTCACTGTAGGAGATCGTCTCATCCATGCGGATCTGATAAGCATCGATCAGCTGCTTTTTATACAGCTTATTCCACAAAACGCCGTAATAGAAATCCGCCGGTGTCAGAAGCATCTTGTCGGCATACTCGACCAGACTCATGACGCCGCCTTTTTTGATCGAACCCTTGCGGGAGACCGTTTCATCGACGACCCGGTAGAAATCGCCGATCGCCATGTCACAGTCATTCTCCTCAAGCGCTCTTACCAGCAACTTGGTGGAATCGAAAGGAAGCCAGTCATCGACGTCGACAAACTGGATGTAATCCCCCTTGGCCTTAGAGATCGCCAGATTGCGGGTGGAAGAGACACCGCTGTTCTCCTTGTGTATCGGAACGATTCTTTCGTCCTTTTCGGCATATTCGCTTATGATCTCAAATGATGAATCCTTACTGCCATCATCAACTAGAATGATCTCGATATCTTTATGGTCCTGGTTCAGAAGGGACTCGACACATCTCTTCAATACTTTTTCACCATTTACTCATTGGCGTTCTCCTTAAACAGTACATATTTTTCTAAAGGAAAGATGACGGCAACCTGAACAAGTCCGGCAAGTGTCGCGGAAATGGTCCTGGCCAGGAAAGCCAGATCGGTCTTCATCAGCATGGCAGTGATCCTTCCCTGCAGCCAGGTCGAAAAAAGGATCAGAACAAGAAGGACCAGACAATAGATCGCGATTCCCTTCCTGCTTCCCTTTCCTTTGAAGGTCATCTTCATATTCACGAAATAACCGTAAATATTGGCAATGAAATTCGACAGAAAGAAAGGCAGGACATAACCCCAGGTGACGACACCGTCGACCACATAGGGAGTCTCTCCGCTGAATAAACTTTTCGGATCAAAGATCCCTCTTAAAAAGACAGGGAGCTTTGCTTTTAAAGGATCGAAGAAAAACGGCAGAATGTTCGCTAAGAGCAGCTGCAGCAGCGAGACAGAAGAGCTGACCAGATTGAATTTGATAAACTGCCAGGTCGAACTGTTTCCGTATCTTTCGTCAAACTTCTTAAAAATATTCATATATCAATTATAAAACTCTTAAAACAAGGAAAGACAGAATATGTCATTTCCTTTCTTATTTTTCTATGAAGCTTTCATCGATTCTTTCGATATAGGATCTGAGCCTTCCTGCATCGCCGTCAAAAAGATAGACGTCGATGCCCAGTGACTTTGCCGCTTCGATATTGCTCTTCCGGTCATCGACAAACAGGCATTCTTCCGCCTTTAGATCATATCTGTCCAGAAGACGCTGATAGAACCGCAGATCCGGCTTGGCCAGTTTTTCAAAAGCCGAAACCATGACTCCGTCAAAACAGATTGAACAGGCCACGTTTGGCCAATAGTCTTTCTGCATCCTGCTGGCATTGGACAAAAGATATAGACCGTACCCTTTCGCCTTCAGATCAAAGACAAGTTCATTCATGCCCTCGATCATCATCAAAGGATCGCACCACCCTTTGATCAGTTTTCCGGCATGAACACTAAGATGGTCGGGCAATTCCTTTTCAACGATCCCGATCATTCCGTCTTCATCAAGCTCGCCCATATCCATCTGTATCCATAACGGGGAATGATAGATCTTCTTCAAGATCAGTTCCCTGTCTTCTTCCTTATCGATCCCGGAACGATCCATAAAGATCTCCGGTACAAAGTCGATGATGACCCTGCCCATATCAAAAATGATGTTTTTAATGCCTTTTCTCATCTATGTCATTGTAACAAAAAAAGCAGGAGAACTCTCCTGCTTTTCACTCGTCTGTAATTACTGATTATCCTAATTCAGAGAAGTACTTGATTGTTCTTACCATCTGAGATGTGTAAGAGTTTTCGTTATCGTACCAAGCAACAACCTGTACCAGGTAGCAGCCATCAGCAACCTTGGAAACCATTGTCTGGTTAGCATCGAACAGAGAACCGAACTTCATACCGATGATGTCGGAAGAAAC
>ONXX01000114.1:5304-9750 GCA_900321955.1 uncultured Bacillota bacterium
TCGTTGATGCCTTCAACAGTGATGTCATCACCGGCAACAACAGCGTGAAGAATAGTGGTAGAACCAGTAACAGTCGGAACTCTCTGAGCAGCACCGATCAGCTTGCCGTTTAATTCAGGAATGACAAGACCGATAGCCTTAGCAGCACCAGTTGAGTTAGGAACGATGTTAGCAGCACCAGCTCTAGCTCTCTGCAGGTCACCTTTTCTGTGAGGTCCATCAAGGATCATCTGGTCGCCTGTGTAAGCGTGAACAGTTGTCATGATACCGGACTGGATCTTAGCATAGTCGTTAAGAGCCTGAGTCATCGGTGCCAAGCAGTTTGTTGTACAAGAAGCAGCAGAAATGATCTTGTCTTCTTTTGTTAAAGTAGTGTGGTTAACATTGTAAACGATTGTCGGAAGGTCGTTGCCAGCCGGAGCAGAGATAACGACTTTCTTAGCACCTGCATCGATGTGAGCCTGTGCTTTTGCCTTAGAAGTATAGAAGCCAGTGCATTCTAATACGACGTCGACATCTAATTCACCCCAAGGTAAATCAGCTGCGTTTGGTTTAGCATAGATTGTGATTTCCTTGCCGTCAACAGTGATGGAACCAGGAACCTTTACAGTCTTGCCATCTTCTTCCAGTTCAGGTTCTTTTGAAGTGACTGTGTGAAGATTTTCACCAAACTTACCGCAGTATCCACCCTGAGCAGAGTCATACTTTAATAAGTTTGCTAACATTTTTGGGCTTGTTAAATCGTTGATAGCAACAACTTCGTAGCCCTCGGCACCGAACATCTGACGGAAAGCTAATCTACCGATACGTCCGAAGCCATTAATCGCAACTTTTACTGCCATAATTAAATTTTTCCTCCTATTTTATGACTACATATATATTATAAGGTTTTTCCCTTGTTTTTAAACATCATTTACATGAAAAAAGGAAGATTTCTCTCCCTTTTTGGATACACTTTTTTACTTGACAGTGATTGAAGTGATATGAGGCTGAGGTCCTTCATACCAGTACAGGAAACCTTCCAGATCGACCGTCTGACCGACCTGTAAAGCTTCTGCTGCATCATAGGCATCAGAACCGTTGTAGCACAGATAAGATTCAACCAGGAAGGTGTAAGTCATACCGTCTTTTTCAACGTTGAAGTAGACATCATCGCCTTCAGCACCGGAGCCGTCCCAGTTGTATAAGAAGGCAGCGCCGTCTTCGTTGGAAGCAACGACAGTCATGTCGGTGAATTTGACTTTCTGGTTCATCTTGTCAGCCGGATCGGTAGCTAATGAAGAAGTGATGTCTGCAGCTTCGGCAACCCACTTGTCACCGTCAACAACAGTAACGGTTGCATCAGTCAGTTCGACTTCGCCTGCCCATTCAGCCTTCGTGCCGGTAACCTGGACCTTTGTACCATTGCCGATACCCTTCCAGCCGTCAGTGAAGTCGGTGGAATCGACGATCTTGGCATAGTCTTCTTCAGACATCTGGCCGCCGTAAACGAAGTAAGCGCCGTCTTTATCCTGCAGATAAAGCGAAGCAGTACCGTTGTAGTAGGACTGTGCACCCTGAACATAGCTTTCAATCGTTACGACAGCTGAACCATCAGAAGGAAGTGCAGCATAATCTGCGTAGCTGGAAACAGTGACTTCTTCACTCGGAGCTGGTTCCGGTGTCGGTTCCGGTTCCGGTGCAGGAGCTGGTTCTTCTTTCTTTGCGCAGCCGGCGATCGTAAGAACGACCAGTAAGCTTAACAAAACAGTAAGTAATTTTTTCATTCTTTCTCCTCCTAAAGTTATTCTTTAGAACAACATAATCATATCATAATACAAAAAACAAGGTCATATTATTGACCCTGTTTCTTGCGATTTATGTATGCATAGATGCCGATTGCCACCCAGGCGGCTGCCAATGTGCCCAAGAGAATGACAGACTCCTTCGGCAAAGGTCCCAGATCTCTGCCGGAGCCAATACCGGCGTGCTGATCCAGATGATACAGAGATCTTGTATCTTCATAAAGATCTTCGATGAAATGATCATCGATGGTCTCTTTCCTTCTGACTGCTTTGCAGGTGGATTCGATCAGACTTCCGGCCGCATCACGAAGCGAAGCAGATCCGTTGAAGACCGGTGTGACAAAGGTGTTTGCGGCATTCTCCATCAGAAGCTTTGATGCTTCGATCTTGACGTTGTAGTGTTCAACATTGTCTTCACCGCTTCTGGCAATATAGTCCTGGTATTCCGGCGAATTGATCGCCTTATTGGTCACAGGCAGATAGCCCTCGGTCTTGCCGTAGGCGATCTGGGTATCGTTGCTGAGCAGATACTGGGTAAATAACCACGATGCCATGACTTCCTGCGGATCTTCCTTATTAAAGATACAGAGGGACGGACCCTGCGAGATCATTTTAATGTTCTCGGGATCATATTGCGGTATCGGTCTGACTACCGTCTCAAACGGAACGATCTTCTCTTCCGGTATGTCCAGCAAAGGCGCATCGGTTCCCATCCAGGTCGCACCGGCAGTCGAATCGATCGCAAAGATGCATTGGCCGGCGTTCAGGAAATTGCCCGGATAGGAAGAGATCTTGAAGGTGGAAAAAGAACCGCTCTTTGTGTGCTTGGCGACCTCCAGGAGAATCTGTTTGGTCACATCGTTAAAGATATCAATCGAACCGTTTGCGCTTGAATATGGCGCATCGAGCTGCTTCAGCATCGAGATCATCATGTTGTCGGTTGACTTGTAGATGAACGGGATCATGACCTTCTGTCCGTTGACCAGATAGTTGCCCTCCGCATCCTTTGCCATCGCCTTTTCGGAAACCTCAAAGATGAAGTCCCAGGTCAGCACATCCGGGATCTCGTAGCCCAGCTTTTCCACCAGGTCCTTGTTGATGTAAGTCGCTTCGGTCGAACGCATGTAAGGAAGAGCGTAATAATGATCGCCGATCCTGCATTCATTCAGAAATTCCGGAATGATCTCATCCTTCTTCGGCGCATCAAAGGAAAGTGCAGCACCGCCCAAGCCGTAATTGGCATCATCCATCAGAGCGTCAAGTTCCACTACCGTATCCTTGCCGGTCATATAAGTCGCAATATGATCGGGATAGCTGATACAGACGTTTGGCGTCGTATTGGTGGAGATATTGGTGATGACATCGTTGTAGATGCGGCCATAATCCGTATACAGTTTCAGATTGACCTTAATATTCGGATAAATCTTTTCAAAATCAGTGATCGCCTTCTTGTAGACGTTGACCTGATTGATATTGGTATCGTTCTTCGCCCAGAAAGTGATCTCATAGTTTCTTCCTTCATCAAACGTTTCCGGCAAGGCAAAGGAAGAAGATTCTTTCGAACCGTGGCAGCCGCTCAGAAGAAGAAGCAGCAGACCGATGAAAACAAACATCTTTCTCATCCTTTGGTACCTCCTCTGGAAACGCCTTCCATGATCTTCTTGTGGAAGATCAAAAAGATGATGATCAGCGGGATCGAGATGACCACAACCGCAGCCATCATGGCCGGAATGTTCTCTCTGCCAAAACCCGATTCCCTGATCGTCTGAATACCGTTGGAAACCAGGAAATAATTCTCGTCATCGGTGATCAGTCTAGGCCAGACATAAGCGTTCCAGCATTCGATGACCTTTAAGATCAGCACCGTCACAATGGTCGGACGGCAGATTGGGATCATGACTTTCCAGAGATACTTGAAATCACTGGTACCGTCTACCTTGGCTGCCTTATAAAGCTCTTCCGGGATCTGTTCAAAGTTTTCTTTGAGCAGATAGATATAGAAGATGCTGGTCACGCTTGGCAAAATCAGACCCAGATAGGTATTCCTTAATCCGGCATTGGTGATCGTAACAAAGTTGGTGATGATAACCAGTTCATTCGGGATCATCATCAGCGAAAGAAACAAAGTGAAGACCAGATCCTTTCCTTTGAATTCCAATCTGGAAAAAGCAAAAGCGGAAAGGACCACGACGATCATCATCAGAGCAGTAGTCACTACTGTAAAGATGATCGTATTGACGAAATAACGGGCCAAAGGCACAGCCGTAAAGGCCTGTATGTAGTTTTCAAGTGTCGGTGTCAGAGTGAAAAACTGCGGTATGTATTCGGCGTTGTAGGCGGCATAGGATTTCACCGAAGTCAGCAGCATCCAGTAGAACGGGAATAAAACGATGATTCCCCATATGATCAGCAAGCCAAAAATCACGATCGTCCAGGCCGTGTTTCTTACCCTGCTTTTTCTTTCCAGTTCTCTTATCTCATCCATATTACTGATAGTGTACGTTTTCCTTCGAAACGAGAAGATTGATCATCGTGATGGTCATGACGATCGCAAAAAGGATCAGAGCTGCCGCCGAGGCAAAAGAAGGATAGCCGCCCGAATTGCCATAGAGCATATCATAGACATAGCCGACAATCGTATTCATGCCGGCCGCATTGAGGT
>ONXX01000117.1 GCA_900321955.1 uncultured Bacillota bacterium
TATAAGGAAAAGACCTCCAAGATCCTGATCAATGTGGAAGATGAGAAGATGCAGGATATGGCCAAACATTTTGAACCGATCCTGGAAAAAACAGGACACACTGTGCGGCTGACCAGAACTTCGCCCGGCTGCATGGAATTCGTACCGGCCAAGGCCAACAAGCTCTATGCTTTAAAACAATATTGTCAAAGACACGGGATCGATATGAAACAGGTGGCGGCATTCGGCGATACGTCCAATGACAACGAGATGATCAAGGGCGCCGGTATCGGCATCTGTATGGCCAACGGCACCGATGACACCAAGGCATTGGCGGATATGATTTCCGAGTATCCCTGCAACGATGACGGCTTTGCCAGATTTGTTGACAAATATATCCTTTAAGACAGGTGAGAAGCCTGTTTTTCTTTTATCCTGCGTTTTGGCAAACAATGAGAAAATGTTGAAACAAAGGAATTGTTACAGAATCATAGTTTCTGTAAGGCAGGACAAAAACGGACAAAGGGGAAACTTGATATAATAGAACTATAGAAAGGGCAGCTTGTATTATTGAAAAGCCTATAAAAAAACGGGCTGCTTGGAAAGGAAAAGAAAATGAAAAAGAGATTTGCGATATTCATTGTTTTGTTGTCTTTCTTCTTGTGTCTGAGCGCCTGCACAAAGAAGGAAGAAAAGAAAGAAGAAAATGCGGCTTACGAATTAGGCGGCAAGACTTACTACAATACCGTTGATAACTACGGCCACGAGGATCACTCCAGGATCTGGTTTGGCAAAGACGGCACCTTTGTGATGACCGACTCCTATAGTGAGGGGACCTATGAGATTGCGGGCAAGTGGACCCTGGATGAAAACGTCTGTTCGATGGATGTGGAAAGCTCCGGCAAGGGTTCTTTCTCCAAGATCATCTTTGAGGTGATGAATGAAGATTCTTTGAAGCTCAGGACTTCTCTGGAGGGTTCCAAGGCGGAGGATATGTTTACGACCACGGAGATCAAGGGTTCTGATGTCAAGCCAAAAGAAGAGACAACACCTTCACCAAGTGAGAGCGGAAAGGATTCCTCGACTGACAGCGGCAAGGATTCTTCAGGCAGCGGCGATTCCGCAAAGAGCGATACAACGCCAAAACCGGAACCGAAGGGTGATATCCCGTGTACCTCGATCACTTCGCTGTATCACAACTACTGGTCCTATGTCGGTGAAAAGAACTGGGATCTGGAGATCCGTCCGGTTCCATCCGATACGACGGATAAGATCACTTTCTCTTCTTCTGATGAAAACGTCGTCAAGATCGATGATCAGGGAAGAGCGACTGCTGTCGGCGTAGGCAATGCGGTGATCACTGCCAAGTGCGGCAAGATCACATATACGGTCAATTATGAAGTCAGGGATAAGAATGCACCGAAGAATACGATTTCCGGTACCTTCCAGTCCAAGAATGAAAATTCAGCACCGGGCTATGAACCGAAAGTCGTCTTTGACAAGTCGGGCAATTTCACCTTTACCGAGAACTTCTATGCCGGTCTAGGCGATTACATCGGCACCTATAAGATTGAAGATGACCGCATCTACTGCACCGTAACCAAGGTGACCAATCTGGCTTCGGACAGCGTCAAGGAGATCGTCTTCAAGATCAACGATGAAAACACTTTGAAGCTCAAGACCAATCTGACGATGTCCTATAATTCCGAACTGTTCTACAGACAATAAGAAAAAGACAAAAAGAAAAGATTTGAAAACCGAGGCGAATGTGAACCTCGGTTTTTCTAACGATAATTTTTGGCAACTTCCTTGAGCTTATTTCGAAACTCTTCTCTTAAGTCGTCCGGTGAAATGATGGTGATCGAATCCATGAACTGCTGTGCCAGATAGATGGCACCGGTGTGTGATGTCTTGACGGTGATCATGAAGTGGTCCTGATCATTTCCGAAGACGTTGAGACCCGGCCCGAAGATATCGATCATCTGATCCATGATCGAGTTCTTACATAAAAAGGTGACGTAGTTCATCTCACCGGTATACATGAAGAGCTTATTGCGGGCATACTCGTAGGCATCGACATCTTTGGGCAGCGGCCGCACTTTTTCGTTTAAGATCAGGGCGTCCTTCATGCGGTCAAGACGATAATGAATGAAGCCGTCATGATTGGCAGATGTGACGATCATATAGGCTCTCGAATCGGCATAGACGATGTAGCGCGGTTCGACGATGTAGGGTTCGTCTCTTCGCGGCACGAGCTTCTTTTCCTTGTTGTAGCGCTGGTAGATGAACTGCAGTTTCTTGTGATCACGAATGGCCATCGAAACGGTCTCGATCGTATACAGAAGCTGTTTGTTTGGCGTCTTTAAAGGATTGGCCATGTAGACCTTGTCCTGAAATTCCTTGGCCTGGTATTTGGATTGGGTGGACAGCAGCTTTGAGATGAGCTCGTCGGATTGTTTATTTGAAATGAAGTGGGAGGCATGGATGGCGTTGCACAACAAAAGAACTTCGCCCTTGTCAAACTGCCGTTCGAGAAGATAGTAGCCTTTGCGGTTGTCTTCGTAGGTGGAGACTTCATAGCCGTTCTGGGAAAGCAGTTCAATGTTGGAATAGATGGTCCGCCGTTCCAGAGTCAGATCGTATTCGTTTTCCAGATGCTGCTTGATCTCGTTGACGGTGAGAGGATGTTCCTCATCGGAGCAGCGTCTCAATACATCCAGGAGTGCCAGTACACTTTGTTTTTTCTCTGCCATAATTTCTTCTTCCTTCTGTTTTCATATTATCACAGGTGGAAGATTTTTATGCCAGGTCATAAAACCCAATAAATTCATCTTTTCTGTTAAAATGAAGGCAGATGTGGGATAAGAACGTCAGAGAATTCTTTGATGCCAGAGCGGCGCTCTGGGATGAAAAGATGGTCATCAATGAAGAAGCGATCCGCATCATTCTGGATAAGGCGGGCGTGGAAAAAGGAAAAGACATCCTGGATGTCGCCTGCGGTACCGGTGTGATGATTCCTTTTTATCTGCAAAGAGACGTTTCATCGATCGACGGCATCGATATCTCACCGGAAATGGTGAAGATCGCCAAAGAAAAATTTAAAAGTGAAAACGTGAAGTTTTACTGTGACAATGCGGCGGACTTCGATTATAAGAAACTGTATGACTGTATCATTATCTATAATGCCTTTCCGCATTTCGATGAGCCGCTGCGTCTGTTTGAACATCTGACAAGGCACTTGCGCAAAGGCGGTACTTTGACGGTGTGTCACGGCATGAGCAGGGAAAAGATCATCGCCCATCACGAAAATGTCTCCCATGTTTCGCATCTTCTTCCCGAAGCGGACGAACTGAAGGAGATGATGGGAAAGTACCTGCGTGTTGTAAGCGTCATATCCGATGAAAAGATGTATCTGGTAAGCGGCATCAAGGAGTGAAAACTCCTTTTCTTTTTGAGAGGCAGTTTTTTCGCACATTCCTTAGGCTAGGATAAGGCCAAGGAGTTAATGTTATGGATAAAGAAAAGATCTATATCACGATCAACCACCTTGATGAACAGACGGGCCTGTTTTCTTTGAAGGTCAATGACGAACTGGTATTGATGAAAGATAAGAAGAATCCCTACGACGATGAGGCGATCGCCGTGTATCGAAACGATCTTAAATGTGCCTATGTCGCCAACAGTGTCTGCACGGTGGCCAGGGGAACCTATTCCGCCGGACGCCTCTATGACAAGATAAAGGAGAAAGCGTCCTGCATCGTGCGATTTATTACGCAGGAAGAAGCGATCGCCGAGATCAATGGATGAGACAAAGAAAAATACACATCGGCTGATGTGCATTTTTCTTCAAGGAATATGACAATAATGGAATCGGTTTATTTGGTTTCACAGCTGATGACGACGCCTTTTCGTTCCATGTAGTAGCTGCATAAGCCCCTGGTCGGAAAGATCTGAATGTTGGCATCAGGATAGGAAGACAGCACGAGATCTTTCAGATTCTGGGCTGCTTCTTCATTTTCTGTGTGCGTGATGATCGCCTTGCCGCCCTCATAGCCGGCTTCCTTCATCTGATCAAAGAGTGCCTTGAGGCACTTCTTTTCACCTCTGGCTTTGCCGGTCATGGCGATCTTGCCTTCGCTGGTGGCGGTGCCGTAGACGCCGATGTTTAAAACGTTGAGGACACCGGCTGCTGTCTTGTTGACTCTGCCGTTTTGGGCAAGGTTGTGTATGGAGAAGAAAGAGAAGAA
>ONXX01000120.1:0-4033 GCA_900321955.1 uncultured Bacillota bacterium
GAAAGAAGAAATAGGAGTAAGCACAATGAAAAAGATCGGATTTATCGGGACCGGCTACATGGGCGGTGCCCTTGCCACAGCCGCTTCCAAAAGCGGACTGGATATAGAGATCCTGCTGGCCAACCGTCACAAGGAAAAGGCCGAAGCTTTATGCAAGCAGATCGGCGGCACTGTCACAGACAATAAGACGGTTGCCAAAGAAGCGGACTACATCTTCTTAGGCGTTAAACCGCAGATCCTGGAAACTGTCTATCAGGACATTAAAGATGTATTGAAACAGCGAACAGACCGCTACGTCATCGTCTCAATGATTGCCGGCAAGGAACTTCCCTTCCTGAAGGATATGTTCGGAAGTAAACCGATCATCCGCATCATGCCCAACATGCCGGTCATCGTCGGCAGCGGCTTAAGCCAGTACGTCTTCAACGAAGAAGTGAATGAGGAAGATGAGGAAGAAAAGGACTTCTTCCTAAAGCTCATGGCCCCAAGCGGTGTCTTAATGCAAAACGAAGAACACTATATGGCTTCCATGGGCGGCGTTACCGGCTGCGGTCCGGCCTTTGCGGCAATGTTTATCGAAGCTCTGGCAGACGGTGCGGTGGTCTGCGGCGTTTCCAGAAAAGACGCCTACGTCTATGCGGCGGAAATGATGAAAGGAACAGCCGACCTCTATCTCAAATCCGGTCAGCACCCGGGTGCCATCAAAGATTCCGTCTGTTCGCCGGCCGGCCTGACGATCGAAGGTGTGAGAGTATTGGAAGAAAAAGGCTTCCGCTCCGCTTTGATCGAAGCCCTCATTGCCACCTACGTCAAACGATTCTAGACAAAAAGGACTTTCTCAAAAGCACATCGCTTTCTGAAAAAGTCTTTTCTTTTGCCTACCAGTTTTCGTAACGGCTCTGTTTATCGACCGCTTCGATCTCTTTCATCTGTTCCTCACTTAAGGAAAAGTCAAAGATGTCAAAGTTTTCCTCAATATGATCCGGATTGGAAGAACCGGGTATGACGATGTAACCTTCCTGGATCTGCCAGCGTAAGATCACCTGGGCTGAGCTTTTGCCTGTCTCTTGCGCAATCTTTACGATCGTCTCATTTCCAAAGTTTTCCGCTGTATGACCGCGGCCACCGAAGGGATACCAGGACTCGATTACGATCCCTTTCGTTTTGACGTATTCCCTTAATTCGTTGTTTTGATAATAGATGTGGTTTTCGTTTTGAATAACGGCAGGCAAAACTTTGGCATAGGACAGAACTTCATCGACCTGTTCCTTACTGTAGTAATTGGAGATGCCGATACTTTTGACCAGTCCGTTTTTTAAAGCCTCTTCCATTGCCCGATAAACTGACTCATCATCATAACCCGGCTGATGGATCAGGATCAGGTCCAGATAATCCAAGCCCAGATCTTTTAAGGAATCTTCGATTCCCTTATAAGCCCGATCGTAATCGGAAGGCATGATCTTGGATGTGACGAAGATCTCTTCTCTTTTGACGAATCCCTCCTTGATCGCTCTTTGGATCCCTCTTCCCACATCTTTCTCGTTGCCATAATAGCGCGCCGTATCGATGAGGCGGTAACCCGTCTTCAAGGTATGATAGACGCTGTCCTCGCAGGTCTGTCCCTTCAAGGTCCAGGTCCCTAAACCCAGGATCGGCATCTGATTGCCGTCATTTAATGTGACATACATATCGATATCTTCTTTCTTTACTTCTTCCTGTATGATTGTTTCTTCGGCAGCTCTCTTGCAGCCGCTCAGCAGAAGCAGGCCAAGCACAAACATAAGCAACACTTTTCTCATTATAAGCTCCTGGCCATTCTTCGTATCTTATCCAGAACGTTTTTGTCGTGGTTGGTATAGAGGCCCAGGTTTTCCAGTTTCAGATAGCCTAAGAAATCGCCGTCAAAGGAAACTTTTGCGCCTTCGTACATGTCAGCATCACCGGAGCTCAAAAACATCGCGACTTTCTTTAATGTTTCCGGTGCCTTTGGATACAGGGCAGCATAGAAGCGGTCGATGACGCACTTGAGCTGGCCGGAGATATTGTGATAGTAGATCGGCGACGCCAGCACCAGCATCTCACAATCCTTGAGCTGTGCATAGATCTCTTCCATGTCATCCTTCTGTATGCAGGAACCATTGCCGGCCCCATGGCAATACTCGCAAGCCATGCAGCCTTTGATGTTTTTCTGACACACATTGATGATTTCCGCATCGTGACCCTTGGCTTTCGCCTCTTTTATAAAGACATAGCACATCCTGGCGGTATCGCCGTTAGGCCTTGGACTTCCGTTCAGTACCAGTATTTTCATGTTTACTTCCTCTATAGAAGGCGCAGAACCATCTGCGCCCTTATTTTCATTATTTCAGATTTTCACCAAAGAAGCTTTCCAATTTGTCAAACGGGATGTATCCCTTGTCACCGCCATCATAGAGATCGGTATGGACGGCATCCGGGATAATCAGCAGTTCCTTGTTGTCAGTGTACTTGCTGTCCTTGATCATGTCGGCATAGGCCTCTTTGGAGAAGTAGCAGGAATGTGCCTTTTCGCCATGCATGATCAATACGGCGCTGCGGATCTCATTGCTGTAGTGCAGGATCGGCTGATTCATGAAGGATTCACAGCCGATGACATTCCAGCCGTTGTTGGAATTGAGTGAGCGTTCATGATAGCCTCTTTCGGTCTTGTAGTAGTGAGCGTTCATGATAGCCTCTTTCGGTCTTGTAGTAATCATGATAGTCCTTCACAAAGAACGGGGCATCTTCCGGCAGCGGATCGACGACACCGCCGCCCGTCTTGTATTCACCGTTCTTTAAATCTTCCAGTCTTTGCGCACACATCGCTTTCTTCTTCTGGTAGCGCTGTTCCTCGCTGTCTTCCGCATCGAAATAACCCTTCGCATTGACTCTGGTCATATCGTACATCGTTGAAGCGACCGTTGCCTTGATGCGGGTATCCAAAGCTGCTGTATTGAGAGCCATGCCGCCCCAGCCGCAGATGCCGATGATGCCGATGCGTTCCGGGTCGACCTTCTCATTTAAGGAAAGGAAGTCGACGGCTGCCATGAAATCTTCGGTGTTGATATCCGGTGAGGCCATGTAGCGGACATTGCCGCCGCTTTCGCCGGTAAAGGACGGATCAAAGGCGATGGTCAGAAAGCCTCTTTCCGCCATTGTCTGGGCATAAAGACCGGAGCACTGTTCCTTGACGGCACCGAAAGGTCCGCAGACAGCGATGGCCGGAAGCTTTCCTTCCTTGCCTTTTGGCACATACATATCTGCCGCCAGGGTGATGCCATAGCGGTTCACAAAGGTCACTTTGCTGTGCTCGACTTTATCACTCTTGGCAAAGGTCTTATCCCACGCGCTTGTCAGTTTCAGTTCTTCTTTCTTCATCTTTTTCCCTCTCTTTTCTTCTGATCAGATAATCAAGACGATCGATCTTTTGTTGTTCCTCATGGATCTTTTCCAGCTGCAGGCAGCGTTGTCGTTTTAACTGTTTCAGCAAATCAGCGCCCTGCAGGTGCAGGAAGGCTTCGATGGATTCTTCATCGATGCCGGCACTTATAAGATCCTCTTTCAGATCGTTCATATACCTCGTCCCTCTCTTCACTTTCATCTTAACAAGTGGATTCTTTCTTCGCTAATCGTTATAATTTATATCGTGATATAACTTCTATTCATAACAAGGAGAGACCATGGAGATCAGAAATCTGCGTTACTTTCTTGCCGTGGCAAGAGAAGAAAACATGTCAAAAGCCGCTGCTTCATTGCATATATCGCAACCCGCCTTATCCAAAGCCATCCGTTCCTTGGAAGAAGAGCTGGGCAAGAAGCTCTTTTTGCGTCACAGCTTTTCCATTGAACTGACCGATGAGGGCGTTCTGTTGCGGGACAGGGCCGAAGATCTGGTCTTAATGGCCGACAAGATTGAAAAGGAATTCCTCTTTCTGGATGACGTCACTTCAGGCGATATCTATTTCGGACTGGCGGAATCCTATCAGGTCAGACACCTGGCCAAAGAGATCGCGCT
>ONXX01000120.1:4063-8197 GCA_900321955.1 uncultured Bacillota bacterium
GATACCGAACAGGTCACCGAGAAGCTCGACAAGGGGCTCCTTGATTTTGCCCTGATCTGCGAGACACCGGACAGCCGCAAATATGACTACATCCTCCTGCCGGAAGCCGACAGCTTTGGCGTGGTGATGAAAAGTGACTGCCCTCTGGCCAAAAAGAAAAAAATACAGGCCAAAGATCTCAAAGGCCTGCCCCTGTTCTGCTCGGAACAGTCATGGAAAAACGACATCGCTCCCTGGGCGAAGGAAGCCTTTGCCGACTATATCCTGGAAGGTTCCTTCCGTCTGTCTTATAACGGATCGATGTTCACCAGAGAAGGCCTCGGTTACTTATTGACCTTCGACCATCTGATCGACACTTCCGAGAAAAGCGGTCTGGTTTTTCGCCCTTTGGATCCGCCGCTTGTGATCAAGCAATACATCATTTTCAATAAATACCAGTCCTTTACACCAATCGCCCAGCGCTTCCTCGAACAGATCCGGGAATCCTTCGCGCAGAGCGAAAACTAAAAAAAGACCGTCCACGGTCAAGTGCCGCAAACGGTCTTTTTAAATGCGTTTAGCTTAAGGAATCAACGATGGCTTCGATCGCCGCTTCGATACCTTTGACGACATCATCCTTGGAAAGAGAAGGTGTCTCTTTTCTGTTGAGGACCTGTTCATGTAAGAACGGTACATGCATGAAGCCGCCGATGGTGTTCGGGAATTCCTTTTCAATGTAGTAACGTACACCGTACATCAGGTGGTTGCATACATAGGTACCTGCCGTATTGGATACAGCAGAAGGAACGCCGGCCGCTTTGATATATTCGACCATCTTCTTGATCGGTAAAGTTGAGAAGTATGCAGCAGCACCGTCAGCAAATACCGGCTGATCGACAGGCTGATTTCCTTCGTTATCAGGAATACGGCCGTCATCACAGTTGATGGCAACTCTTTCCGGCGTGATTTCATATCTGCCGCCGGCCTGACCGATACATAAGACAACATCCGGATTTTCCTTCTTCATTGCCTCGTGGACGGTCTCAATCGCCTTGCCGAATACAACAGGCACATAGCACTTGACGACCTGTGCACCTTTGATCTCATCTTTGACAAGCTGTACAGCTTCCTGAGCTGGATTGATGGTTTCGCCGCCAAATGGTTCAAAACCTGTAAGTAATACTTTCATACTATCTCCTTCTGTTTAGATTAGAACGCTAAAACGTAGAGTAAGACAACATGCGTCAGCAGCATTGCGATCGCAAACGGAACCTGCGACTTGATGACCGAGTATTTGTTCTTGGTCTCTAACAATGCGGCAGGAACGATGTTGAAGTTGGCAGCCATCGGAGTGCACAGCGTACCACAGTAAGCAGCTGTCAGACCTAAAGCACCGACAACGATCGGGTCAGCACCCTGGTTGATGAGGAACGGAACACCGATACCGGTCATAATGACGGTGAAGGCAGCGAAACCGTTACCCATGATCATTGTGAATAATGCCATACCTAAGCAGTAAACGAAGCAGGCAATCAGAATGTTGTTCTCAGGAACGACCATCGAAACATAGTGAGAAACTGCATCGCCGACACCGGCTGCGGTGAACAGAGCACCTAAAGCAGACAGTAACTGCGGAAGAATACCAGTTGTGGAAACGTTGTCCATCAGTCTGGCACCGTCGACTGCAGCATACTTCGGAGAACAACCGGTCAATAAGAGAACGACAGCCAGTGCAACCATACCGGAAAGACCGATAGCGTTATTGGCAGTCAGCCATGATAAAGCCGGAACCTTGGAACCTAAAGTAGCACCAACGACAGCGACTAAAGCGATACAGCCGGCCGGGATGAAGATCTTGTAGCCGAGCTTATCAGCCTGTGCTCTGACGAATTTCGGATCCGGTACATCGTTCTTGGACTGAACAACACCGCCGATAGCCGTTAAGACAGCCATGATGACGATTGCAGCACCAACTAACCATTTAGGTACGTGCGGACCGCAGATGAATGTGAAGGCAAGCAGGAACCAGAATGCAGCAGTTGTAACTTTCTTGCTGCAGCCCTCATCCTTTAAGGCTTTAACACCGACAAGGATGAATACTAAACCGATAATGCAGTAGAATACTTCGCCTAAGATTTGAGCAGGTGTCATTATTTCTTACCTCCTTTTGCAGCATTGTCAAGCTGTTTGTCTAACCAGAGGTTTCTGATAAGACCATAGACCATGGAGATGACCGCTACAGGGATAGACCATTTGGCAACCTGTAAAGCGATAGCACCTGTTTCGCCTAATTTCAGAGTTTCTGATAAGAAACCGGCGATCAACAGAGTACCAGAAGAACCCATGAAGCAGTTCTGGGCAAAGAAGTTACCATAGTTTTCTGCACCAGCAGCACCGCCTCTGATGATGTCCTGCATTTCATCATTGATCTCGCCATACTTAGCAACAGCAGCACCTTCTGCCATCGGAACGACGACAGGACGTACGAACTGAGGGTGACCGCCTAATCTGATAGAGAAGGCAGAAGCCAGAGTTCTGATTGCTTCATAAACGATGATGACTCTACCGGCAGTAGCAGATTTGATCGAACGGATAAAGTCGATAGCTTTTTCCTTCAAACCATATCTTTCACAGATACCGATAGCAGGTAAAGTGAGTACGAATAAGGTAGCGGTTCTCTGAGAAACGAAGGAATTACCTAACGTGGTCAGGATATCCATGATGCTCATGCCGCCAACTAATCCGGTGACGATTCCGGCGAGAACTACTGTTGCGATCGTATCAAACTTCAAAATTAAGCCGACGACAACAATAAGCACGCCAATTAATCTGATAAGCATAATTATTTTTCCCCCTTATCAATATTCAATTATAATACGTTCAATTATGTCATGCAAATTTTACACAAATTTTGTAAATTCTTTCAGTCCCATACAAAACAAAACCTGTCATTCCGACAGGCTCATTCCTTGATATTTTTCTGATCGACCACGAAGCAGGATTCAAAGACGTGAGACATGATCCGCTCGGTGCTCTTCTGGTCCTTGCCGGTCAGTTCCATCAGGTCCTTCATGTTCCAGATGTGTTTCTTCATCAGCTTCGCCGGATAGATCCGAAGTTCATCCAGCAACTCTTTGATCCAGTATGCCAACATGATCAGCGGAATGCACACCAATACCCTCCATAAGACGAAATCGATCTTGAATTTACCGTCATGGATGAAGATCAGATACATGATGGCGATCATCAGAAGACTCAAGATCGCAGAATAAAAGACAATGTCAAAACGCGGACTCTTGTACTGCAAGAGCTTGACCGGTTTGGAAAAATCATAATTCGGTATCGTTTTCTTTTTCATAACGCTACGATTATTGTATCATTTTAACGTAAAGGAAATGATAGCTTATGATCAATATTGATAAAGGTGTCTCCATCATCCTGCATGACTGGCTCAATGTCCGCAAAGACGAAATGATCCATTTCATCACTGATGAAACCCATCTGCGAGAAGCCGAAGCCATGGAACGCTGGGCCTATGGCGCCGACGCAGCACTAAAAACCACAATTCTGAATTCCCAGCTCGTACAGAAAGGCGACGTCATCGAAAACATGACCGACATCTTCAGCAAGGAAAATGTCATCATCGGCGCGACTGATTTCTCCTTCATCACCACCAACGCCATCCGCACCGCGGTAAAAAAAGGAGCCCGTTTCCTCTCCCTGCCGTTGTCCTGTTCTGATGGTTCCTCCCTTTTGGAAAACGATTTCATTCAGATGGATCCGTCCGTGACCTACCGCGATGCCAGAAAAATCATCGGCAAGATGAAAGACACCAAGACGATCCACGTCACCACGAAGAAAGGAACCGATCTCTACTTCGACATCGAAGGACGCAACCCCGGTTACTTCAACGGCCGGGCCGGACGCAAGGGACTCATCGGATCTTCCTCCTTTGAAGTCTTCGTCGCTCCCAATGAAGACAAGACGCGCGGCGTCTTATATCTCGACGGCTCCTTCGGCTACATCGGCTTAGTCGAGAACACTGTCAAGATCGTCTTTGAAAACGGCAGGATCGTTTTTGCCCACTCCAAAGGCAACGATGCCACCAAGCTCATGAACTACATCAAATCCTTCAATTCCGAAAGTATGTTCAAG
>ONXX01000122.1 GCA_900321955.1 uncultured Bacillota bacterium
CGTCTTGAGGAATAAAGCCTCGATCGTTTGTTACAGCGTATGACTTCAAATTCAGGTTTTCTTTATTGCGTTTACCGGCGGCAAAAGTAAAATCAGAAAAGCTATGCTGCTCCCATGATTTATAAAAACCAGGAAACCTCAATTTGGGTTCGTTTCTTTTTTCGCTCATACTATTTCAGCTCCTGCAGACCAAGTTCTTTCATAAAGATATTCAGATCAGCGGTTTCCTTTTCAATTTCTTCGTTAGTTTTGTTGATATCTGCAAATACCTTATTCAAGTCTATTGGCGGTTCATGATCTGATGTATCTACATAGCGAGAAATATTCAGGTTATATTCGTTTGTGATGATTTCATCCATCGATGCGACATGGGCATATTTCTCCACATCAACACGATTGATATATGTCTGTACAATCTTATCTATCTGATCATCAGAAAGCTCGTTTTGGTTCTTGCCTGGAACGAATTCTCTTGAAGCTTCGATGAATAAAATATTATCTGCATTCCCGTTTCTTTTCTTCTTGAATACCAACAACGCTACCGGAATAGGTGTTCCATGGAAAAGGTTTGCCGGCAATCCGATTACCGCATCCAATACATTCTGTGATTCGACAAGATATTTTCTAATTTTTTCTTCTGTGCCACCTCTGAATAAAACGCCATGCGGAAGCAAAACTGCGATTCTTCCATCTTCATCCATGTGATAGACCATGTGTTCAACAAAGGCCAGGTCCGCCTTAGATTTAGGTGCCAGAACGCCGCAAGATGAGTATCTGACATCATCCAGGTAAGATGAATCGGAAGCACTATTAGGCGCACTGTATGGCGGATTACTTACTTGAACTGTAAAGAGAATCGGCTTGCCATCCTCATAGAAATTGTCGTGTCTTAAAGTATCGTCATTGTATGCGGTAAATTGCTTATACGGCACTCCATGCAATAACATGTTCATTCTGTTCAGGTTGTAGGTTGTGGAGTTGAGTTCTTGTGAATAGAAGTGACCGACCTTGTGGTCTTCAAGGCTGTTCTTGACTTCCAGAAGAAGTGATCCGGATCCGGCACATGGGTCGCAGGCATTCTTTGCTTCTTTCAGGCCAACGGTCGCCAGACGTGCTACGAGTTTGGATGCGCAGGTAGCGGTAAAGAATTCGCCTGCTTTCTTGCCGGCGCCACTCTGGAACAATCCGATCAGGATCATGTAGGCGGTTCCCAGATAGTCGAATTTGGTGTCTTTTACATCAAAGCTCAAGGCATCGATCTTCTGCATGACTTTAGAGATCAGAGTAGTTCTTTCCGATACTTCCCTTCCAAGATGATCTGCCTTGAGGTTCATATCGTTGAACAAACCTCTGAACGCAGCTTCCGATTCCTGGCCGATCGTAGATGCAGTTAACGCATTGACTGCCTTTTCCAGATCTTCGACTGTAAACTGGTTGTCTCTGATCAGTTCGATCAAAGATGACCACATATCTTTTGGAAGGATAATGTAGCCTAAATGATCCAAAGACCATCCTTTGACAATATCGGCGTATTGCGGATCGACGAGAGCTTCCCTGTAGGAAATGCCGTCGTCTTTAAGAAGGTCGTTCATGTAGTCTTCGGTCTTCTCGCTCAGATAACGATAGAAAATCAAGCCAAGGATATAGTTCTTGAATTCGCTCGCATCCATGTTTCCTCTGAACTCATTGGCTATAGCCCATAATTGCTTTGCCAGTTCATCGGATTTTGCACGTACATCTTCTGCCATTTTCTAATCTCCTTCCGCCGTAAACTTGTTGTAGCTGTCAGTTAAGAATTCCTGAATCTTGCTGATCAGCGCTGTAATCTTCAATAATCCTTTTATGCCGAATCCTGTCAGATCCTGTCTGAGGGATTCCTTCGTCACAGATTTGGTATCCATGAAATAGGTATGTAAGATATGCGATACCAGATCGGTAGTTAATTCGTTCTCGTAGGCAAACGACTCGATATCTGCCTGCATCGTTTCCTTTTCGTATTCGCTGTAGGCTTCGATGATATCGGCATCCGGATCCAGTTCGAAGAATCTCTCGGTAACGAATGCCTTCATGATATCTCTCTTGTAGCGCATCTTTTCGTTGTCGGATCTTTCGATCTCTCTTAAGATCAGATCGATCGACTTCTTCATCTCGGTCTCATCCTTGCGGTTGATCTCCTTGAGCAGGTTCAGGATGTAAACAACATTGATCTTGTCGGTTCTGACCAGCTCGATATTGAAATCGACATCCACCAGGATCGTATTCTTCGGATCCTTCTTTCTTTTCTCGTAATAGTACAGATACCAGCTCTTGTAATCGGAATACTCGTCTTCATCAAGCGTCGGTGCCAGATCTGCCCAGTCAAACTTGGAGAAAGTCTTCAAGGTGCTGAGCGTTCCGGCAAGAACTCTGAAGCTTACGACAAAGGCTTTGATATCGTCTTCCGATTGCAGGTTTCCTGCATCCTCCGGTGTTGGAGTGATCTTTCTTAAATCTTCTACCTGGTCGTAGTATTGCTTGACGTAGAAATCGTAAGACTGGAGCAGATAGGCATTCGGATCACCATCGCCTGAATAGAGTCTTAAGGCATCATCCTGCGCTCTCTTGATATTCCTGTAAGTGACGATCTGGCCAAACTGCTTGGTAACCTTATCGACACGATTGGTTCTGGAATATGCCTGTACCAGGGAGTGCCAGACAAGGTTCTTGTCCAAAAACAGTGTGTTGGTCGGTTTGGAATCAAAACCGGTAAGAAACATGTTTACTACAAGTAGCAGGTCGATCTGAGGGAGGTCCTTCTGTTTCATCCTCTTGGAGATGTCTTTGCGGTATGCGTCGAACTTGGAAAGATCATAGTCGGTTCCAAACATCGCATTGTAATCCTTCATGCATTCTTCCAGATTCTCCGAAGCATGCTGATCCGGTGATTCCTCCATATCCTGATTTGCCTGATACGTAAATATGGCGGCGATACGGTAATTATCAGGATTGTTTTGTTTCATATACCGGTAATACTTCATCAGTGTTTCGATCTTGTCGATCGCAAACAAAGCGGTATAGACGTTGTTGTTTTCAAGATGAGTGTGCTGCTGCAAGTGGCCTAAAATATCGTCAGAAATGGCTGCAATACGTTCTGGTGAGTGATAGAGCTCTTCGATATCTATATGATGCCTCTTGCAATATTCCTCATCATCCAGTTCCTTTGGATCGATGCTGCGGTTCGGGAAGTTCATGATCGAAATGCTTCGCATGTATTCAACAGAGAAGCGAAGAACGTTTCCATCGGCGATGGCTTCCTTGATCATGTATTTATGGATGCATGGATCCAGCTTTCCTGCATGGAAGATATCGGCGGTCGTCTGGCCGTTTGTGCCTTTGTTTTCCTTGAAGATCGGCGTGCCGGTAAATCCGATGTAGTTGGAGTTTTCAAAATGCTTGCGGATCTGGGCATGCATCTTGCCGAATTGCGAACGGTGGCACTCATCGATGATGAAAACACACTTATTGTTCTTGAAAGTATTCATGATGGCAGAGTACCTGTCTGTTCGTAAAGCGGTTGCCATTTTCTGTATGGTTGTAATGATCAGAGTCTTTGTCGGATCCTGTAAAGATTTGACCAGATTGTAGGTGTTGTCCGTCTGGTCGACGCAGCCCGCCTCAAAAGAGTTGTATTCATCAATCGTCTGGTCGTCCAGATCGCTTCTGTCGACCAGGAAGAATACCTTATCGATACGGCGGTCATCCCTAAGCAAAGATGCCAGTTTGAAACTGGTCAATGTTTTGCCGGATCCAGTCGTATGGAAGACAAAACCGTTCATGTTGGCCATGATGATACGGTCAAACGCGCGCTTTACGGCATAGATCTGATATGGACGCATTACAAGTAACACAGGTTCCGTATCCTTAATGACGAAATACTTCGTAAGCATTTCGGTAAGCGTGAACTTTGGAAGGAATGCATTGGTGAAATCCATCAGCTTGTTGATGCGAACGTTGGCTTCATCCGTCCAGAAGAAGGTCAATGACTTCAGGATATCCTGCTTATGGCCAAACATATCGTTCTCGTTGATATTGGCACAGTATTTGGTCATTGTGGAGTTGGATACGACGA
>ONXX01000123.1 GCA_900321955.1 uncultured Bacillota bacterium
CTCCTTTTAATTAGTTCCTCCTACTCGATTGATATTATTTAAATATGACATCTTCAATGTCTGTCAGGAGTTAGAAAGAGGAACGTCTATGAGTTATGTAATCGTAATCGCCGTATTGGGGCTGGCAATCGGCCTGGCACTAGGCTTAAGCAAAAGCAGTGAGGAAGAATATCCCGATTATGAAAAATTTGATGCGGATCCCAAGTGGAATCAGAAACACATCTTCGGCATCGTTCTGCTGGCGTTCTTAAT
This sequence comes from uncultured Bacillota bacterium, assembly GCA_900321955.1. The sequence goes on from ONXX01000123.1 coordinate 253, forward strand.
GATCCTCAATACTGTACTGGAAAGCTATGACAAGCTGACGATGTATCTGTTTCTGGCGGCATCGGCATTTATGATCTTTGTCCTGGTACTGGACATCCGCGATCCGAAAAACCGCTATATCTATATCAACCGCAATAAGATCGTCGTCAACGGTGAAATGATCGACCGCAAGACGATCAAAGGATATCGGATTTCCGGTATCTTCAAGAATACGGAGATCGTGACATACAACGGCAACAAATACCGTATCAACAGGGCACAGAAAAGGAAGATGGATGAACTTGCCAAGTCTCATCACTTCCCATGGGTTAAACTTGCATAGAAGCAATAGAAATGCGTTTTGAAACAAAGCGCATTTTTTATGGGAACTGAAGAAAAGAATCAGCCGGGTTTGTCTTTTTAACATTTGTTATTAAAGTGAATGGCCTGTGTTTTTCAAAGGGTGATGATAGAATGAAATTGATGAAAAAGGGACTTGTGCTGGAAGGCGGTGCGATGCGCGGCTTGTTTACCTGCGGCGTCATCGATGTCTTCCTGGAAAACGACATACGCTTTGACGGTGCCGTCGGTATTTCTGCCGGTGCGGTCTTTGGCTGCAACTACAAGTCTCGCCAGCATGGTCGTCCTCTTCGCTACAACACCACTTTCTGCAAGGATCCCCGCTATGGCACCTTCAAATCTTTCCTAAAGACCGGTGATCTGTTTGATGTCGATTTCTGTTACCGGGAGATTCCGGAGAAGCTCGATGTCTTTGATACGGAGGCCTTTAAGAACGATCCGATGGTTTTCTATGTCGGGGCGACCGATGTGAAAAGCGGCAAGTGTGTCTTCCACAAGTGCAGCGACGGCGGCGATGAGGACATGCAATGGATGCGGGCCTCGGCTTCCATGCCGATCGTGTCCAGGATCGTGCAGATCAACGATGAACTCCTGCTGGACGGGGGCATTGCCGATTCGATCCCTTTACAATTTATGGAAGAGGAAGGCTACGATCGCAACGTGGTCGTACTCACCCAGCCAAAGGGCTATGTCAAAGAAAAGAATAAACTGATGCCTTTGATCCGTCTGAGCCTGAAGGATTATCCTTTGACGATCGATGCGATGGCCAAGCGTCATCTGGTCTACAACCATCAGGTGAGGGAAGTGGAACGGAAAGAGAAAAACGGTGAGGTCTTTGTCTTGCGTCCGCCGCAGGCTTTGGGCATCGGCCGGACCGAAAAGGATCCCAAGGAATTACGACGGGTCTATGAACTGGGAAGAAGTGAAGCCCTGAAACATCTGGATGAGATAAAGAACTTTTTAAGCGGAAAAACAGAAATAAAGAAAGAAGATATGGCAAGTCGAAAGAAGATCAGAAGACACTATCATTTTATCGGTACCGTACAGGGCGTCGGCTTCCGTTTTCAGGCGATGATGGCTGCCGATCAGCTGGGCCTGACCGGCTTTGTCAGAAATGAATCGGACGGTTCGGTCACCATGGAGATACAGGGAGAAGCTTGTGAGATCGATGCGGCGGTGGAAATGATCAACAGCGGTCGTTTCATTCATATCGAGAAAACGGAAGTAAAGGAAATTCCATTGAAAGAAGGGGAATCTTCTTTCTCAGCTGATTACTGGTAATTGTGAAAAATCAGAAAATTACAACGAACAATCGGGCACAAACCGTGCCTTTTTTTCTTTGGGAAATATTTCCCGTTTGGAAACTTTTTAAAGTAAAACGCTTACAATTTATTTTTTAAGAAAATAGACTGGTCAAAGCCGTTTTTTTGTGTTAAAAAGAAGACGTAAAAATATCGTATAATCCTTCAGATACGGTGAAGGAGTCTCTACCTCGGTGCCGTAAACATCGAGACTATGATAGGATAACCCTTTTCAGGTCATTCTATCTGCAGACGATAGGATTACGAAAAGGGGTCAATCATCGATCCCTTGGAAAAGTCTTCTCTTAAGAAGATGTGTTTTTATTTTTAAAATTGCATTTTCAAGAGAAAAGTCTTTTCCCATTTCTGGAAAGGAAGGAAAAAGAAGAAATGAAAAAACTATTCGCAGTATTACTCGCACTTCTGATGGTCTTCACTCTGGTCGGCTGCTCTTCCAGCAAGGAAGAAACACCAGCTCCGGCTGAAGGCGGTGAAGAAACAGCAGCAGAACCTAAAGTCGGTGTCATCTTAGTCGGTGACGAAAACGAAGGTTACACTTACGCTCACATTTTCGGTATCAGAGAGGCCTGCAAGGCTTTAGGTATCGCCGATGACAAGATCATCTGGAAATACAACATCCCGGAAGATCAGACCTGTTATGACATGGCTGTCGACCTCGTTGAAAACGGTGCGACCTTAGTCATCTCCAACTCTTACGGTCATCAGTCTTTCATGCAGCAGGCAGCTGCCGAATATCCGGAAGTTACTTTCTTAGCTTGTACTGGTGACAGTGCTGCCGTCAGCGGTCTTGCCAACTTCAAGAATGCGTTCCCGCAGACTTACCAGTCAAGATATGTCTCCGGTGTTGTTGCCGGTATGAAGATCAAGGAACTTGCCGATGCAGGTGCTCTGGTCGATCAGAACTTTGATGAAAACGGTAAGGTCAAGGTCGGTTATGTCGGTGCTTTCCCGTATGCGGAAGTTGTCTCCGGTTACACCGGTTTCTTCCTTGGCTTAAGAAGTGTTTATCCTGATGCAGTCATGTATGTCAAATATACGAACTCCTGGTTCGATGTCACTGCCGAAGCAACTGTCGGTGATGAACTGATGTCTCAGGGTTGTGTCATCGTCGGTCAGCACGCTGACTCTACCGGTGCTCCTTCACAGCTGCAGAAGAATATGGAAGACAACAAGTACGGCTTCACTGCTTACTCTGTCGGTTACAACGTTTCCATGCTGGATGTTGCACCGGATGTCGCTCTGACTTCCGCTTCCAACGGCTGGGAAAGACTCTATGAATACGTTTTAAAGAACTGGCTGGACGGCAGCGACATCGTTACCGACTGGACAGCAGGTTATGAAGACAAGGCCGTCATGATCACTGAACTCGGCAAGGCTTGTGCTCCTGGTACAGCGGAAGCAGTTGCTGAAGCTGAAGGCAAGATCGTGTCCGGCGAACTCCATGTCTTTGATGCTTCCACCTTCACGATCGGCGGCGAAACTCCGACTTCGATCCTCGGTGATGTCGATGCTGACTTCACTCCGGAAACCGAATGTCTGATCGACGGTTACTTCCATGAATCTGAATTCAGAAGTGCTCCTTACTTCGCTGCAAGAATTGACGGTATCACGGAACTCAACTAATTCTTAAATACGCAAAGTCTATTGAACATTACAGGCTGACTTCAGCCTGTAATGTTTTATATTTTGGAGGGAAAATCATGAGCGAAATAGCCATATCGATGCGCGGTATCAGCAAGCGTTTCGGAAGAAAGGTCCTGGCCAACGACAAGGTCGATCTCGATATCTACAAGGGCGAGATCCTTTCCCTGTTGGGCGAAAACGGTTCGGGCAAGACGACGTTGATGAATATGCTTTCAGGCGTTTATTATCCGGATGAAGGCGAGATCTACAAGGATGGGGAACCTGTTTCCATCACTTCACCGAAGGACGCCTATGATCTGGGCATCGGCATGATCCATCAGCACTTCAAGCTGATCGATGTCTTTACCGCTTTGGAGAATATCCTGATCGGTCTTCCTTCCGAAAGAAATGAAAAGAAGTGCCGGGCCGAAGTGGAGGAGATCTGTGCCAGATACGGTTTTGATCTGTCTTTGGACAAGAAAGTCTATGAGATGTCCGTCTCGGAAAAGGAGACGCTGGAGATCGTCAAGACCTTATACCGCGGTGCTTCCATCCTCATACTGGATGA
>ONXX01000178.1 GCA_900321955.1 uncultured Bacillota bacterium
CATCGTTTGGCTATTTCCCGACTTATGCCTTGGGTTCTGCCATCGGTGCGCAGTTATTCTATAAGATGAAGAAAGATCTGGATATTGATGGATTGTTGGAAAAGGGGCAGTTTAACAAGATCACCGCCTATCTCAAGAAGAATGTCCAGCATTACGGTGCTCTGTATCCGATGGATGAGATCGTAAAAATGGCGACTGGCGAATCCTTTGATCCGAAATACTATATTAAATATCTGAAAGATAAGTACAGCAAGCTTTACGGGTTGAAATAATGACAACAGGAAAAATTGATCTGCATCTGCATCTGGATGGTTCCTTGAATATCCGATGGGCTTATGAGAAAGCTCTGCTTAGAGAAGCGATCGACAAGAACATGAGCTTTGAAGAATTCTACGATATCCTCTATATGCGCAATAAAGGCCATTCGGTAGAAAACTTCAAGAAATTCGAAATCCTTTGTGATGTCTTACAGACAAGAGAAGACCTCTTTGAAGCCACGTACGATCTGTGTAAGAGACAAAATGACCTGGATATGTATTATATCGAAATCCGTTTTGCCTCCCAGCAGCATTGCTTAAAAGGCCTCAGCCAAAGGGATGCATTAAAAGCGGTGATCGATGGCGCAAAAAAGGCAATGGAAGATTATCCGATTAAAGTCGGCATCATTGACTGCCTGATGCATAAGGGTGACAGCATTGAAGTAAATTACAAAGAAAACATGGAATCAGTGGAAATCGCAAGTGAATTCTTGGGCAAAGGACTGGTCGGTCTGGATCTGGCAGGCTATGAAAACAATTGCGACTACAAAGATTACGGTGTCTTCTTTGAAAAGGCAAGAGAAAAGGGAATTCCGTTTACACTCCATGCCGGTGAAATGGGTTATGGTTCTCATATCTTGGATGCCTTGGCCATGAAGCCAAACCGGATCGGACATGGCATCGACTGCATCCAGGATGAAAGCTACATCAAGGCTTTAAGAAACGGTCAAATACCGGTTGAGGTCTGTGTTTCTTCCAATGTCAAAGTGGATAGAAACTACGCAGCTCATCCGATACGTAAGATGATTGAAGAAGGTCTAAAGGTCACCGTCAATACCGACAACATGATCTTTGCCAGAACCAATGTGCCAAATGAACACGAACAGCTGAAGATGATCGGCATCTCAAAAGAAAGACTCACGCAGAGTACCTATGATTCCTTAGACAGTGCATTTTGTGATGATGCGACAAAAAGGGGAATCGAGGAAAGACTGGATCAGTACTTCAAATAATAAAAAAACACTCAGATCGATTGATCTGAGTGTTTTTGTTGAATGCTATTTTGCAGCTTTCTTAGCGGCTTTCTTAGCCGGTTTTTTAGCAGCAGCCTTCTTGGCAGGCTTCTTAGCATCGGCTTTGTAGCCATGTTTGATGGCAGCCTGTGCAGCAGCAAGTCTGGCAATTGGAACTCTGTATGGCGAACATGAGACATAAGTCAGACCGACCTTGTCACAGAATTCGATGGAAGCAGGGTCACCGCCGTGCTCACCACAGATACCTAATTTGATATCCGGACGAGTCTTTCTGCCTAAGGTAGCAGCCATTTCAATGAGCTTGCCGACACCATGCTGGTCAAGTCTTGCGAACGGATCCTGTTCGTAGATCTTGGCATCATAGTAGGAAGTTAAGAACTTGCCGGCATCATCTCTTGAGAAACCGAAGGTCATCTGCGTTAAGTCGTTGGTACCGAAGGAGAAGAATTCAGCTTCTGTAGCGATCTCGTCAGCCAGTAAGGCAGCACGCGGGATCTCGATCATTGTACCGACATGATATTCAAGTTTAGCTTTTGCCTTAGCGATTTCTTCATCAGCAGTCTTGACAACGATGTTCTTGACATACTTGAGCTCGGCAACATCACCAACAAGTGGGATCATGATTTCCGGAACGACATGCCACTTCGGATGTTTCTTGTTGGTAGCAATCGCAGCTCTGATGACAGCCTTTGTCTGCATCTCGGCGATTTCCGGATAAGTGACTGCAAGACGGCAGCCTCTGTGACCCATCATCGGGTTGAATTCATGTAAACCATCACAGACAGCCTTGAGCTGCTTGAGGGACATGCCCATCTCAGCTGCGAGTTCCTTCTGCTGTTTTTCATCCTGCGGAACAAACTCATGAAGAGGTGGGTCTAAGTAACGGATCGTAACAGGGAAGCCCTTCATAGCTTCATAGATGCCTTCGAAGTCTTTCTGCTGTAACGGCAAGACTTTTTCAAGAGCAGCTTTTCTCTGTTCGGTCGTTGTAGAGACGATCATTTCTCTGATCGCTTTGATCTTGTCTTCCTGGAAGAACATGTGTTCTGTTCTGACAAGACCGATACCTTCAGCACCGAATTCAACAGCCTGTGCTGCATCCTTTGGTGTATCGGCATTGGTTCTGATCTTTAATCTTCTTCTTTCATCAGCCCACTTCATGAACTTCTTGAAGTCGCCGGAAATGGAAGCCGGAACCGTCGGGATAGCTTCACCGTAGATGTTTCCGGTAGAACCATCGAGTGAGAGCCAATCGAATTCTTTATAAACCTTGTTGTTTAAGGTGAACTGTTTCTTAGCGTAGTCGATCTTGATGTCGCCGCAGCCTGAGACACAGCATTCGCCCATACCTCTGGCAACAACGGCAGCGTGAGAAGTCATACCGCCGCGAACTGTAAGAACGCCTTCAGCAGCAGCCATACCTTCGATATCTTCCGGAGAAGTTTCGAGTCTGACTAAGACAACTTTCTTGCCATTCTTGTGTTCTCTGATTGCATCTTCTGCAGAGAAGACGATCTGACCGCAGGCAGCACCCGGAGAAGCCGGAAGGGCAGTAGCGA
>ONXX01000164.1 GCA_900321955.1 uncultured Bacillota bacterium
GGTGAATTCTTATCCGAATATGCGGCGATCGGAAAGGGAATCATCGAACTTCTGGAGCGAAGGAGGTGGCGCTGATGGCAACGATCAACCTGTTGAACAACGGCAGTCACAAGTCTTGTGACGACATGAAAAAGGTGATCGGCTATGTCACAAAAGAGGCAAAGACCACCTACGAAGACAGGAAACTTGTCACGGGAATTAACTGTCCGGCTGATACGGCATACACCAACATGATGCTGACGAAGAACTACCACAGGAAGACAGACGGAAGGATGTACTACCACCTCTGCCAGTCCTTCTCTCCCGACGAGAAGATCACACCTGAACTGGCTCACAAAGTGGCCGTCGAGTTCGCCGAAAGACAGTTCCCTGGGTACGAATGTATAGTCGGAACACACGTCGACAGAGACCATATCCACTCGCACATCGTGTTCAACAGCGTGAGTTTTGCTACGGGAAAGAAGTATCACTCGGACAAAAATGACATCCAAAGATGGCGGCAAACGTCTGATGAAGTGTGCCGGGAGCACGGTCTGTCAGTCGTGATCCCCGTTCAGACAAACGGAATGAAGCAGCCGAGAGCAAGAGAATTCAGAGCGATAGAAAAGCAAAACAGCTGGAAGTTACTGCTCGTTGTCACGATCGAAGAGGCGATGAAGAGAGCAAAGAATCGCGAAGAATTCATCAGGTTCATGGAAGAACACGGCTATAAAGTCACATGGACCGACACGAGAAAGAACATAACCTATACCACCCCTGACGGTAAGAAGTGCAGGGACAACAAGTTACACGAAACCAAATTCTTAAAGGAGGCAATGGAATATGAGTTCAGAATCAGAGAACAGATACTTGGAAGCCAAAGAGGCATTGAAGAGCAGCATATCGACGGCAGCGAAGGTAACACCTTGCGTGATGATCTCGGAGCAGAACTGGAGCGCAATGGTACTTGCGGTAAGGTCGATAGAGATGATTCTGAGGCACATGGTAACGAACGGACAGATGGCCGAATACGCGAAGCAATTGGGCAAGATCTTCGACTCGGAAGTGAATTGGCTGGAGGAAAAGGAGAACGATATAGCCATGACAATGGAGCAGAGATTGCAGAAGATCTCGAAGGATCTGGAGTCACAGGCTGGGAAGCTGAACGAGCAATATGCTTCGGCACTGGAGAGAACGAGGAAGGAGTTGCAGGAAGATTTCAGGATATATACGGAGAAAATGTATCACCGTTTTCTTCTTCCGTGTCTGTTCCTGATTTTGCTGGTGTCGGTGCTTATCTTGCTGCAGATGTTGCAGAGATGATCGAACCGGAGGAGCAACCTGAACCAGATATGACTTCCAAATCGGGACATGTGGACAAGAAGGAACGGGAAAAACTGGCAGAAAAGTATGAATCCCACGGCTTAAAGATGGGCGGAATGTGAAGGAGGAAAATCATATGAATGAAATGAATATTTACGTTGAAACGGAAACAACCCCTGTAATCAAGAAGGATATAACAACACCCTTAGTCGCAGCAATACTAATGCAGAAAACCAATGAATCATCAACCAAAACAGTCAAAGATGGAGTTCCGCTTTGGGAGAAATATACCTTGACGATCAGAGAAGCAGCTGAGTACTTCCATATCGGAGAGAACAGAATGCGCCGAATCGTTGAAGAGAATCCATACGCGGATTACATAATCATGAATGGGAATCGTGTCATGATAAAACGGAAGGTTTTCGAGAAGTATATAGACGAAAGCTCAACGATTTAAGCACTCTCGGAATGTTTTCTGCCATAGGACAACAACGAATAATCAAGAATTCGAATTCCCGATGTGTTATAGTTCTTGTATCACGTCGGGATTCTTTTTACGAAAGGAGTTCCGATAAATATGAACAAAAGGAGAGATAATAGAGGAAGAATCTTACACAACGGTGAGATCCAGCTGCCTGACGGCCGTTACAGATTTAAATACACCGCTTCAAACGGAAAGGTTAAATATCTGTTCAGCTACAGGCTCGATCACAATGACCGTATGCCCACTGACTTCAAGAAGCGCGGCCCTTCTCTTAGAGAGTTGGAACATCAGGTTCATGCAGATCTGTTTGACCATATCGTTGCAGATGGCGGCAATCTCACAGTCTTGACTCTTGCTGAGAAGTATATCGCAACTAAGGTAAATGTCAGACAGAGCACTAGAGCCGGCTATAAGACCGTTATCAATATCCTAAAAAAGGATGAATTCGGAAATAAACGAATTGATAAGGTTAAGATATCAGATGCGAAACTGTGGCTTATAAAACTTCAGCAGCAGGACGGCAGAAGTTATAGCTCTATCCACAGCATAAGAGGTGTTTTAAGGCCGGCGTTTCAATTGGCGATGGATGACGATCTGATCAGAAAGAATCCGTTTTCTTTTGAAGTCGCAAGCGTAATCGTGAATGACAGTGTAAGAAGAGATGCAGTCAGCCGCAAGGATGAAAGAAGATTTCTGGAATTCGTTAAGTCTGATCCTCATTTTAGTCAGTATTACGAAGGAATATTCATTCTTTTTAAGACCGGGATGAGGATCTCAGAATTCTGCGGACTTACGATCAGTGATATCGATTTTGAAAACCACAGTATCAGGATCGATCATCAGATCTACAAGAGGGGAAGATCTGGATACTACATCCTGCCTCCTAAAACAGAAGCCGGAAATCGAATCATTCCTATGACGCCGGAAGTTGAGGATTGTTTCAGAAGGATCATCGCCAACCGTAAACCTCCCCGAAAAGAGCCGGTTGTGGATGGCAAGATGGGATTCCTGTACTTCGACAAGGATGGCAGCATAATGTATGCACTTCATTGGGAGCATTACTTCAAACACATAAGGGAAAAGTATAACAGCATATATAGAGAGCCTATTCCCAAGATCACGCCCCACGTTTGCAGGCACACTTACTGTTCCAATATGGCAAAGAGCGGTATGAACCCCAAGACTTTGCAGTATCTTATGGGACATTCGGATATCTCGGTAACTCTCAATACTTATACTCATGTTAAGTATGAAGATGTTGCAGCAGAGGTTACAAAGCGTGGAGTTGTGTAAGAATTTAACGGAGATAAC
>ONXX01000126.1 GCA_900321955.1 uncultured Bacillota bacterium
AGCTGCATGGCGTGGATATCTTTGCGACCGACTTACGATGCGGGGCAGCGTTGGTCATTGCCGGACTCATGGCAGATGGCGAGACGATTATCCATAATGCCTATCACATCTATCGAGGCTATGATTCGATCGTCAACAAGCTGAAGGCGATCGGTGCGGATATCGAATAGTTTTTAAAAATACGGTTGTATTTTAAAATCATATCTGATAAACTAATTAAGCATGAAAACTTTCTTTGGGTTGACATGATACTCAAGGCGGAAGGGAGATTAAGATGAAAAAAGGTATTCATCCTGATTATTACAGAGTTACTGTTACCTGCGCAGGCTGCGGTACGACATTCGAAACCGGTTCTACTAAGAAGGACGGTATCAAGGTCGATACTTGCTCAAACTGTCATCCGTTCTACACTGGTAGACAGAGATTTGCGGCTTCTGCAGGCAGAATTGAAAAATTCAATAAGAAGTATGGCTTAACAAGCAAATAAATAGAGGAGAAAATCCTCTATTTTTTTCGTTATAATGTTTGTGTAATGAGGTGTAATTATGTATCAGAGTTATAGAGACGGCTGGATCGAGACGATCAGCGGCTGCATGTTTGCCGGAAAAACAGAAGAACTGATCCGCAGGATCAAGGTCCTGGAATTTGCCAAAAAAGAGATCATGGTCTTCAAACCGAAGATCGATAACCGCTATTCGGAAACCAAGGTGGTCTCCCATGCCGGTTCTTCCGTGGAATCCCACGTCATCTCTGATGCAGTGGAAATACTGGAGATGATCAAGCCGACCACCCAGGTCGTGGCGATCGATGAAGCCCAGTTTTTCGACAACAATATCTGTGCGGTATGTAATGAGTTGGCTGACCGCGGCATTCGCGTCATGGCTGCCGGCTTAGACACCGATTTTAGAGGCGAGCCTTTCGGACCGATGCCGCAGTTGATTACCGAGGCGGAATTTGTCACCAAACTGGCTGCCGTATGCAACAAGTGCGGTGCGCCGGCCACCAGAACACAGAGAATCGTAAATGGCCATCCGGCTTCCTACAATGAACCGATCATTCTGGTCGGTGCTTCGGAAAGCTATGAAGCCAGATGCCGTCATTGTCATGAAGTACCGGATAAACCAAAGGTACAGTTAGGAAAATAATATGGATGCAAAGATTATAAAACTGCAGGAGATCGAAAAGAGATATCTGGAGATCAACGACCTGCTGATGCAGGAAGAAAATGCCTCCGATGTCAAGAAGTATACAAAGCTCTCAAAGGAGCAGGCTTCCTTAAGGGCAGCCTACGAGGCATACCAGAACTACAAGAAGTACACGGCGATCGTGGAAGACGGCCAGGAGATGCTGAAGGATCCCGATCCTGAAATCCGGGAGATGGCTGAAACGGAGATCTCCGATGCCAAGGAGAACCTTGAAAAGCTCGATAAGCACATCGAAGAATTGTTGTTGCCGAGAGATCCGGAAGATGCCTACGACTGCATAGTGGAAATCCGTGGCGCAGCCGGCGGCGATGAAGGCAATATCTTTGCCGGTGACTTGTTCCGCATGTATTCCTATTACGCCGAATCCTTAGGCTATAAGGTGGAAGTCATGGAATCTTCGGAAGGTGAAGCAGGCGGTTACGCCTTGATTTCCTTCCAGGTCAAGGGTTTGGATGCCTACCGTCATTTCAAGTTTGAATCCGGTGCTCACCGCGTTCAGCGTGTGCCGAAGACCGAGACCCAGGGCAGGGTACATACCTCGACTGCTACAGTCATCGTCTTCCCGGATGTCGAAGAAGAGGATGTGGAGATCCCGGATTCCGATCTGGAGATCGAGACCCATCGTGCTTCCGGTGCCGGCGGCCAGCATATCAACAAGACCGATTCGGCTGTCCGTATCGTCCATAAGCCAACTGGTATCACCGTAAACTGCCAGGATGGCCGTAACCAGATCGCCAACAAGGAGACGGCTTTACGTATCATCCGTGCCAGAGTTTACGATTACTACAAACAGAAGAAAGAGGAAGAAGAAGGCAGGATCCGCCGTTCCAAGATCGGTACAGGCGATCGTTCGGAAAAGATCCGTACCTACAACTATCCGCAAAACAGAGTTTCCGACCACCGTATCGGTTTAACGATCAATCAGTTAGACCGCATCATGGAAGGCAAACTCGACGATATCGTCAATGCCTTGCTGGCAAACGACGATAAAGAAAAGCTGCTCAATGAAAACGTATAATCAACTGATACACGAATATCGAAAGATCTTCAAAGAAAAAGAGCTTCCGCCGGAAACGGTGAAGGCTTTTCTTTTTGAGCTGTGCAACGATCACAAGGTCAACCTCTACCTGGATATCGACAAAGAGGTAAATCCGGATGTTTATGAACTGTTCACCAAAGGTATGGAACGCATCATGAACAATGAACCGATGAACTACGTCTTAGGTTATTCTTACTTCTATGGCTATCGCTTCATCGTCAATGACGGCGTCTTGATTCCAAGACCTGAAACCGAAGAGCTGGTCGGCTTGATTTTAAGCAAGTACGATGAATACTTCAACGGCAAATCTATTGATTTGTGTGATGTCGGCACCGGTTCCGGGGCAATTGCCATTGCCTTGAAAAAGGAAGAGGACAGACTCAACGTCTATGCCTCGGACATCTCGGAAGATGCCTTAAAGGTCGCCAGACTCAACGCACAAAACAACGATGCCAAGGTCGAATTCTTTCAAGGGTCCATGCTGGAGCCGTTCATTGAAAGAGATATCAAAGTCGATATCCTGGTCTCCAATCCGCCTTACATTAAAACCGTGGAAACGATCGAAGCTTCGGTCTATGACTATGAACCCCATGTGGCTTTATTCGGCGGCGAGGATGGCTTGAAATTCTATCGTGAGATCTTGGAAAATGCCCATAAGGTCTTAAAACCAAAGGGCTTCATCTTCTTTGAGATGGGCTATGATTTAAAGGATTCCTTAAGTGCTTTGGCGAAGGAATATTATCCTGAAAGCAGGATCGAAGTCTATAAAGATATCAACGGCAAAGACCGAATGATGATGATCGCTGTATAAACACTTTCACAATATTTTCACAGTGTGATGGTATAAAGATAGTGTAATAATTTTTTCATTAAACAATCTTCCAATAATAAGTAGAACAGAAGAGGCTCCGAAAGGAGCTTTTTCTGTTGTGCTATAATTGTCTCATGGCAAGCTGGATCGAACATTGGGTCAATTTTCGAAACAAGAAACAGATCGAAGAAGACGCAAAAGCCTTCTCGAATTCGATTTTTCCTTATGGGGAAGTGCAGAAAGAAAAAACCATTTCTTTGCTGAAGGAGATGATGACCTATAAGGATGAAGAGATGATGGTTTACAACTATCTGGTCCTCAAACAGCTGGTCATGAATAAGGGTGAGGATTCCGATCTCATCAAGCTGGCAAAGAAAAACGTAAGGCATACCTTACGCAACAGTAATGATGTTTATCTCTATCTGGCCTTGGCTTTGGCCGATAAGCAGATCGACGAGAAACTGGACTATCCTTCCAAAGAAGAACTTCAGAATAAGGCAAACGAACTTAAACAGATGTAGATCTGTTTTTGTTTTCGATATAGCGATAGGCGATGACGCCGCATAACGATAAGGTTAAGGCAATTCCTACATAGACGGCAGCGGAAACATATTTCTGATCGCCCAGATGAGCGCCCGCTAAAGTCGAGGTAATGATCGAAGGCAATCTTCCCAAGGTGATGATCGGAAGCAGGATCTTCACATCGATATCAGTAAGAGCTGCCATATAGCAGAGTAAGTCCTTGGGTGTGCCCGGCACGATGAAGGCGATGGCATAAAGGAAGATGCGGTTCTTGGAGGATTTGAGAAAACCAAGAGAATCGATCTTTTCTTTATCAAAGAAGACTTCCACGAT
>ONXX01000138.1 GCA_900321955.1 uncultured Bacillota bacterium
TTCCATCCTCATACTGGATGAGCCGACTGCTGTACTTACGCCGCAGGAGATACGGCGTCTGTTTGCGATCTTACGCAATATGAGAGATGACGGCAAGGCGATCGTCATCATCACCCACAAACTCAACGAGGTCATGGAGATCTCGGACCGCATCAGCGTATTACGTAAGGGCGTCAATGTCGGTACGCTCATGAAGCAGGATACCAATGAACAGCAGCTGACCGAACTGATGGTCGGTGAAAAAGTGACTCTGGACATCAAACGTGACTTCGTGAAAGAAAAGCACAAGCGTCTGGAGGTCAAGCACCTGACGGTGAAAAACATCGACGGCAAGAAAGTGGTCGATGACATCAGTTTTGATCTGTACTCCGGTGAAATCCTGGGCATTGCCGGTATTTCGGGTTCCGGTCAGAAGGAATTGTTGGAAGCCATCATGGGTCTGCAGGAATGCGAAGAGGGTTCTTCCGTCATCTACAATTCGACCGCCCATGGCGTTCATGAGCTGGTCGGCCTTTCCACCAAGGAGATCATCGCCCACGGTCTGCATCTGGCCTTTGTGCCGGAAGATCGTCTGGGCATGGGTCTGGTCGGCAACATGGGCATGACCGACAACGTCATGTTAAAGCGTTACCGCAAAGGCAACGGCCCCTTCTTGCATCGAAAGAAACCGGAAGAGACGGCCCAGAAGATCAAGGATGAACTGGAAGTCGTCACTCCCGATCTGGAATATCCGGTCAGAAAACTCTCCGGCGGCAACGTACAGAAGATCCTGGTCGGCCGCGAGATCAACAATAAACCGACCGTCTTAATGACCGCCTATGCAGTAAGAGGTCTGGATATCAATACATCCTATGCGATCTACAATCTGCTCAACGAACAGAAAAAGAAGGGCGTCGCCGTCGTCTATGTCGGCGAAGACCTCGATGTCTTACTGGCCCTGTCCGATCGCATCATGGTCTTATGTTCCGGCAGGCTCAACGGCATGCTGGACGGCAGGACGGCTTCCAAGGAAGAAGTCGGCTACCTGATGACCCACCTGAAGGAGGAAGAATAATGGAAAAACATGCGAAAAAAGGATTCTCCCTTCACGTCATCAAAAAGGATGAACCAAGTCTTGTCGTACGTTCGATCACGGTAGCGATCGCCATCGTGGCTGCTCTGCTGGTATCGGCGATCTTCATCTTCTTTGTCACCAAGCTCGATCCGATCAGTGTCTATACGTCCATGTTTAAAGGCGCGTTCGGTACGGCAAGGCGTTCCTGGATCACCATTCGTGATACCTGCCTGCTGCTGATGATCTCGGTCTCGCTGGCCCCGGCTTTCCGCATGCGTTTCTGGAACTGCGGTGCCGAAGGACAGATTTTGATCGGCGGTCTGACGACAGCCGCATTGATGATCTACTACGGCGATAAGGTCAATACCTGGCTCTTATTGCTGATCATGATGGCGGTCTCGGCTCTGGCGGGTGCTCTGTGGGCATTCTTGCCGGCCTGGTTCAAGGCAAAATACGATACCAATGAAACGCTGTTTACTTTGATGATGAACTACGTTGCGATTCAGCTTGTCGAATTCTTCGTTGATTTCTGGGACAAGAAACAGTCGCATTCCGTCGGCATCATCAACATGAATACCGCCGGCGGCTGGTTCCCAAAGATCTTCGGGCAGCAGTACGGCATCAACATCCTCATCGTGCTGGCAGTGACGATCTTCGTCTATATCTACATGCATTACTCCAAGCACGGCTATGAAGGTGCGGTTGTCGGTGAATCGATCGCGACAGCGAAGTACGCCGGCATCAACGTGCCTAAGGTCATCCGCAACAACGTCATGATCTCCGGTGCGATCGCCGGTCTGGCCGGCTTTGTCGAAGTCTCCGGCATCTCGCATACGATCTCCAAACAGACGGCAGGCGGCAGAGGCTTTACGGCCATCATCGTCTGCTGGCTGGCGAAGTTTGAACCGTTTGCGATGGCTCTGATCTCACTGTTTATCGTCTTCTTATCCAAGGGCGCTTCACAGATCTCTTCGGACTTCGGTTTAAACGAATACGCATCCAACATCATTACCGGTATCATTCTGTTCTTTATCTTAAGTTCGGAATTCTTCAATAACTACAAGGTCGTAGTAAGCTTCGGCAGAAAGGAGGCAGACGCATGACAATCTCCCAGTTTATTTCCTGGTGTGTTGCGGCCATCACTTTCGGCACCGTCATCATGTACGGCTGTATCGGTGAAACGATCAACCAGAAGGCCGGTGATCTCAACCTGGGCGTTCCCGGTGTCATGATGATCGGCGGTATCGCTTCTCTAGCTGCCGCTTTCCTTTATGAAAACAACGCGGCCAATCCAAATCCCTTTGTCTCGATGATCCTCACTTTAGTTGCGACGATCGTCGCTTCCGGATTGGCAGGTTTACTGTATGCATTCTTAACTGTCACCCAGAAGGTGAACCAGAACGTCACCGGTCTGACGCTGACGATCTTCGGCACCGGCGTGGCAAACTTCTTCGGCGGTTCGATGATGAAGCTTTCCGGCGGTGTCGGTACGATCTCAGTCGCGACAACCGCCAATATGTTCCGTGCCAAACTGCCGGGTTTGTTTGGCAAATTCGGGACCTTCGGTTCCATTGTCTTCTCGCACGGCTGGATGGTCTATCTGGCTTTGATCATGGCCTTTGCGATTCAGTACTTCCTCAACAAGACCCGTGTCGGTCTTAACTTAAGAGCGGTCGGTGAAAATCCGGCGACAGCCGATGCTGCAGGCATCAATGTCACCCGATACAAATATCTGGCAGCTGTGATCGGTTCGGCCATCTGCGGTCTGGGCGGTCTCTTCTATGTCATGGACTACGTCCAGGGCAGCTGGGCGAACGATTCGACCATTGAGGCCTTGGGCTGGCTGGCTGTTGCCTTGGTTATCTTCACCAGCTGGAAACCGCGCAATGCGACCTGGGGTGCGTATCTGTTTGGCTTGTGTTACTGGGCTTACATCTACATCCCGGTCGGTGTCTCCAAGTATCTGGCAGACAAGCTGCAGCTGGCAAATGTCACCTACATGCAGAATCTCTACAAGATGCTGCCGTATCTGGTTACGATCGTCGTGCTTTGCGTCGTCTCCAGAAAAAAGAAAAGAGAGAATCAGGCGCCGGCTTCGCTGGGCATGAGTTACTTCAGAGAAGAAAGATAAGACGATGGCTGTTTCCGTGCGGAAACAGCCTTTTTAAAAAATCCTTGGTCCATACGATTGTGTTACCATGGAAGGTAGGTGAGATCTATGAAAAAGTTCATTGTTATAATTTTTGTTTTGTTATGTATCTGCGGCTGCCAGAAAGAAAAGAGCCATGAAGATCTGGCTCTGGAGGCCATCAAGGCAAGAGACCGCGATGCCTGTCTTTTGGAAAGTGATGAAGCAATGAAGGAAAAGGGCGAGGATGCCAAGACTTTGATTCTGAAGGCGTCCTGCTACAGTGCGCCCGGTGAAAACTTCACCCTGCAGCCCGTGAAAGACCGCGATGATGCCTTTGCCCTGATACAGCAGGCTTTAGAGATGGAGCCCGGGAATGAGGATGTGAAACAAAAGGCAGAGGAAGCCTGGACATTGATCGATCAGTTCTATTCGGCGATCGAGGGCATGGGTTCCTGTTCCTTGAAGCAGATGCAGGAGAAACAGGAAGAATTTGA
>ONXX01000047.1 GCA_900321955.1 uncultured Bacillota bacterium
TGGAGAAACCGATCAGGCCGAACACCAGCGTGCCGACAAAACCGCCGGCCAAGCCCAAGAGTACATATAACCACCAAGGACCCGCAAGATGCATCAGATTAGCGGCAACATAACCGAATGCTGCACTGATAAGTAAAGAAATCAGTAATCCCATAATTTCAAACCTCCTTTTGGATACAAGAAAAATTATACAACTTTATGAAAAATCTTGCACAAAAAGGACCTTATCGATAGAAATGATACATCAGAGCGATCATGAAACTGCCCATCAGATAAGCCAAAGCGCAGCAGATCACAAAATACAGGACCTGGGCCTGAAAGATTTTGCCCTGCTTGATGAAACGGTTGAAATCCAGAGCGCTCATTCCCAACAGTGCCAGAAGGAAGCAGAAAAAGTAAATGATCACCCGCAGATAGAAATCAAGCATCGACCCTCTCCCCCTTGATGTAGACATCTTTGACATTCAATTCATCATCCATGATGACCAGATCTGCATACTTGCCTTTTTCAACCGTACCGAAACGCTTGTCCAATCCGTAGAATTTAAAGGCATTATAGCTTGAATACAATAACAGATCGGTATACTTGGCTCCTAAGCCATATAAAACTTTCATCTCATCATTGATGGAAACCACACTGCCGGCAAAATGACCGTCGTGGGAAATGAAAGTCGTTCCCTTCTTGGTGCATGGCTTGGACAAAAAAACATATTCGCCATCCGCAAGACCCCGGGCAATCGAAGAATCGCTCACCAGCATGATCCTGTGACGATCGATATGATCCAGAACCAGACGCAGGACATTTTCTTTAATATGGTTGCCGTCCCCGATCAATTCGACCTGCCATCTGTTCATAAAGGCGCAGTTGACTAACGTGATATCGCGGTGATGCAGAGAACGCATCGCATTAAACAGATGGGTGAAGCCTTCCACGTTTTCATCGAGATCTTCGAAAACCGCATCGGAGTGACCGCACATGACCTTGATGCCGCGCTTATGCAGCATCTCGCCTAGCCGCTTTGCCCCCTCCAGTTCGTAGGCGATGGTCATCTGACGGATCTTGTCGCTGGCATTTAAGAAACGTTCCAGCATCGCCTCATCCGGCTTGATGAAGCGTTTCGGATCTCCCATCCCCAGATGTTTTTCGGAAAGGAAAGGCCCTTCCATGTGAATGCCCATGAAGCGGGAAGCAGGAGCGACATAATCGTTCAGGATGCCAAGCTGCTTCAGGTATTCTTCCTCACTCAGATCATAGGAAAGAGAAGCCAGAAAGCTCGTGGTCCCGTCCTTGGCAAATTCCTTGCTGATGGAATCCATCGTATCCTGATCCGCATGGTCAAAGCTCATGCCCTTGATGCCATGGGTGTGGCTGTCAAAAAAGCCGGGCATGACTAAAGAACCTTTTAAATCGATACAAGGGATGTCTTCACTGATGTTTTTTATCTTATCGGTCTGCGGAAAGACCTCTTTGATCGTTTCACCTTCAATAAAGACGGCACCATCGATGTATTCGCGGTTGCCGTCAACGATGACGTGGGCGTGTTTCAGTAAAAGCGGCACTTACTTCACTCCCAAAGCGGCGATCAGGCCCGGAAGCAGCTGCTTCTTGCGGGAGACCAGGCCCTCGACAAAGCCGTCCTTCTTTATGACAAAGGCATCTTTGACCACGTTCTTGCGGCTGCCGGCCGAAAGCACATAGGAACCGGAACCGTTCGGGTTTGTCAGCATGATGGCCATCAGGTCATAACCGCCGGACTTGCAGGCGTCTTCCATGTAGCGGCTGAGGTCCACCTTGAGGGCGTCATATTCCTCTTTGGACTTGCAGACAGCCTGGGAAAGACCGACCTTGTTGTCATCGATGGTGAATTCCTTGAAATCGTTGTAGACGATCTCAATGTGGCGCTTGTTGAGCAGAGATTCACTGTGATCGATCATGCCTTTGGAGAGTTCTTCGCCTGTTACACCGCAGATGGCTTCCAGTTTCTTTGCCGTCTCTATATCTAACGGCGTGGTTGTCGGGGAACGGAAATTCATCGTATCGGAAACGATGGCACCCAAAAGGATACCCGCAAGCTTCGGTTCCAGCGGAACGTTTTGCGAGAAGAACTTGTTGGAAATGATGGTTGCCGTCGCACCGACCGCCATCGTGGTGATCGAGATCGGATTGTCCGATTCGAAACCGCCGAAACGGTGATGGTCGACGATCTCAGTCACGATGCCTTCGTCGATATCATCGATCGCCTGCTTCTTTTCGTTATGGTCGACAAGGATGAATTCCTTGTGTTCGTAATTGAATAAGTGGTAACGGGAGATGGCACCGACCACCTTGCCCTCATTGTCTAAGACCGGGTAGGATCTGTGACGGGACTTGGCGATCTTCTTGGAAGCTTCATCCACCGTATCGTTGATATTGAAGAAATCGATCTTCTCCTTCGGGAGCATGATGTACTCGATCGCCGGTGTCTGATAGATCAGACGGGTGATGTAAAGCGGCGTGAGTTCGGTCGTCACGATGGTCGCTTCGGCATCTCTGGCCAAAGATAAGACCTGTCTTGAAATCGGCGAAGAGGTGCACACCACCAGCATCGTCGCGCCTAGCTGAAGACAATACTGCAGCTTGTCGTCCTCGTTTCGCAAAAGAACGATACTGTCATCTTCCACGTTGGACTTCAGGCTCGGGAACATGTGCATCTTGCCGGAGAGCTTATGTGTTCCTCTGAGGACCAGTTTGCCTTCCAGGATCCTGACGATATCATCGATCTCGATGTGCTGGATGATCTTGGCCAGCTCCTCATCGCTCTTGGTCCACATATAGGTCAGATCGTCCAGAGTGACGATGCCTTCCAGATGTTTCTTCTTATTGACGACGATCAGGCCTCTGTTCTTCAGCTTCTTGACCTTGTCCAGAGCGTCCTTCATCGTCATTTCCTTGTATGCCGTAGCCGCCTTATCCATTTCGATCTCGCGCAGGATCGACTTGGCTGTATACAGGCGCTTAGGATCTTCGAAACCGAAACGTTCCAGCAGATATTCGGTCTCGCTGCTTACCGAACCGATCCTGCCGGCAACGGCATTGACGCCCTGCAGTCTCTTGAACTGCGCATAGGCGATCGCCGAAACAATGGCGTCGGTGTCGGGATTCTTGTGGCCTACGACATAAACGGGATTCTTTTTCATTTTATGATCTCCTCTATCTCCTGTAGTGTGATCGGCCCCTGCCTTAGGAGCGTGAGCGGATCCTTGCTGACATCGATGATCGTCGATGCCTCTACACCTCTGGCATCCTCGCAGACGATGGCGTCGATCTTCCCCTCCATGCATGAAGCCACATCTTCCCACTTCAAGAGGGATCCCGCACCGGAAACATTGGCGCTGGTCACCATGATCGGTTTGCCGATCAAAGAGATCAGATCCAGGATGTAATCATCATCCGGCACTCTGATTCCGATCGTCTTTTTGCCCATCGTCACATAGTCATCGATGTTCTCTCTCTTATTGAAAATCAAAGTCAGCGGACCGGGGGTAAAGGTCTGAATGATCTTTTCCGCCTGTTCACTGACCAAGGCAACCTCTTTGATCATGTCCAAAGAATTGCACATCATCGGCAAAGGTTTATCAAAACTGCGGCCTTTGGCGCCGTAGACTTTGTCCATCGCCTTTTTATCCATCATGCAGGCCAGACCAAAGACCGTATCCGTCGGAAAGGCCACGATCCCGCCTGCCAGAAGAATATCGACGATTGCCTTTTTCTCCATCTTTGTATACCTGATGGTTTTCATACTTTCATTATACGTGCTTTAGACCTTAAAATTCATGGCATTTGTCCGGGCAGTACCCTTCTTTTTCAAAGAAATCATATCCTGCAGGCCGCATCAGTCCAAACGATAAATGCTACAATTGAATCGTAGGAAGAATTGGAAAGGAATCATTCATGCAGATCAAACTTCAGGAAGTCGTCGACGCCATCGATTCGACCGACGTCAATACACAATACTATTACTACATTCCGGAAGAAAGGATCATCCTCAAGGATGATGATGAACCCATCAAGGAAAAGTACCTGATCCCTTTGCCAAGCCATAAGCAGATCGATGACTACGGCACGATGAAGGCCTTCATTGAAGAAAAGACCGACGGGGAAGCCAAAGAATGGCTGGAAGAATGCATCAAGGGAGCCGGCGCTTTCCGCCGTTTCCGCTCCACCCTGGAACGCTTCGCCTTAAGCGACAAGTGGTACGATTATCTGCAAAACGCCCATGAGGATATCGCCGTCGACTGGTGTGAATACTACGGCATCGAATATCTGGAAGACAGGCCTTTTGCCTCGCCTGTCCAGATCGAACCTTTGAAGAAAAAAGAAACGGCCAAACACAACTACCGCTTCATCACCATCGACAAGGACAACGTCTATTCCCTGGCCTATCTGACAGCTGACTTCCGCAAGGCCCTTTCCTCTTTGAAAGGGATCAAAAGCGAAACCGATGTCGATGAGGCCGTGGAAGAGCTGCGCTACTATCTGTCCAAGGGCTATCCGATCTATGCCGTCTCCGACAACGGCCGCTACATCGGCTACATCGTCTGCCGCATCGAAGATGATGTGGTCTGGCTGGAATCGATCTACGTCAAACCGGAATACCGCCGCAAGGGTGTGGGAAGGATGCTGTTTGACAAGGCGGAAGCCATCGCCAAAGAACACGACAATCCGACCTTATACCAGTACGTCCACCCCAACAATGATGCGATGATCTTATTCTTAAGCCATATGGGCTATGACGTCCTCAATCTCATCGAGATCCGCAAGGCCTACCCGGAAGAAGAAAACGATACGACCTATACCATAGGCGAACACACATACAGATATTAAGGAGAGAGAATTATGCTGATCAGTGAAGTTATTCAAAGCGTTAAGGATTACTGCAAAGGCAGCTGGCTTGGCCAAAAGATCGATGACGACAAGACCAGAGACAAGGTCCTTTACGGTCCGACCGATAAAGAATGTACCGGCATCGTCACAACGATCTACGCCACGCCCGACGTCATACGTAAAGCCCATGAACTGGGCGCCAATCTGATCATCGCCCATGAAGCGCTGTTCTGGAACCATGGCGATCATCAGGAATGGCTCAAAGAATCACAAAACAAGACCTATCTGGCAAAGGCAAAGCTGATGGATGAGTACGGCATCACCGTATGGCGCTTCCACGACTACATCCATTCCGGTATTCCTTATAAAGATGACTACATCGACGGCATCTTCTATGGCTTAGCCAAGGAGACCGGCTGGGATGACGCCATCATCAACAACAACGACATTTCCGGTGCCCTGTATCTGGAATGCGAAGACACCACACCGAGGAAAGTGGGAGAACTCATTAAAGAAAAATGGCACCTCAGCGGCCTCAAATGCATCGGCAACATGGACGCCAGGGTCAATAAGATCATGGTCTGCGGCCACGTCAACGAAGGCGGCGATTCCAACTCCTTGATCAGAAAAGTCGATCAAAACGACATCAACCTGCTCATACCGCTGGAACTCATCGACTTCACTCTCAGTGAATACGTCAAAGACTCATCACAGCTGGGCTTTAACAGAGCGATCATCGCTCCGGGTCATTTCAACGTCGAAGAACCCGGCATGAAATACATGGAACAGTGGATGGACAAGGCCCTGAAAGAGTCGATCAAAACGACCTATGTCCAGGCAGGAGACATGTATACCTTCCTGTAAAGACAAGCGCCGCAAGGCGCTTTTTTCTTATACAGAACATTAGAATTAATATATAATAGTAATGTTGATGGGGCTTTAGCTCAGCTGGCAGAGCGCCTGGTTCGCAATCAGGAGGTCACCGGTTCGATCCCGGCAAGCTCCACCATCTTTGCTGAAACGCCGTCAGAAAGACGGCTTTTATTATGCATACATTTGAAGAACTCTATCAGAAATACCTTGAAGAAGGATACAGCGAAGAAGAAGCCCGCGACAAGGCAAGGGAAGAACTGGAAGAAGAGAAACACCATGCCTGGTTTCTTTTTCATGAATTCATTGACCAAGAAAAATAGAAGCATTTCGCTTCTATTTTTAGTGATTGTATTTATGGAAGAAATCATTGGCCTTCAGCAGTTCATCGTTTTCTTCATCATAGAAGTACTGATGGTCAAAGTAGATATCCATCTTAAGATATTCTTCATAGCTTAAGTCCGGCTCTTCCTTCTTCAAGTCCGCATAATCCTTTTTCCATACTTCACGCAAACCTTCCAGGCTGTTTTCTCTTGCTTCCATGTCTTGCAAAAACAGAATCATATTTTAAAGCTCCTTTCATTGATCATGTCATCCTTTTGACATCTTCATTATTCATCTTTCAAGAAGGCCTGCATATATCCGGATATTGATATGCCCAATCGCTTTTAAGCAGCAAAAAAGCCTTTTTTCAAAGGCTTTTTGGAATACTATTTCAATACGTCCTTGGCGAAGGCTCTGGCTTCCGGCTCGGTATCAAAGACACCGATGAACATGTAGTTGGCCATTGCACCGGATAAAGCCTCTTCGACTCTTCCCTCTTCGACAAGATGGGTGCCGTATTTCTTGCGGATCTGCTCCGGCGTCAGTTCAAAGACCAGACCGTCTCTTCTGGAAGCGAAGCAGCATACGCCCTTGCCACCCTTGAAACGGTCGGTGCTGTCAAAGGCGATCATATCCGCCCAGATCTCATAGACATCCGTGCCGCAGGCATAGTTCTTCATCGTCGGCGCGATACCGCCGCTTGGACGCATGTTGACTTCCAAGGCGACGATGTCTCCCTTCTTGCCGATGTGCTGATCCTTATTGAGGCGGAAAAATTCCATGTGGACCATACGGCTCTTGACGTTAAAGGCCTTGACCGTCTTGCGTCCGACTTCCAGAAGGTCTGCCGGTAAAACGGAACGCTCATAGAAGCAGGAATTGCCGTTGTCTTCGACCGTCTCCATCAGATTGGCGACGGTGACATTGCCGCTTTCAAACAGGACCTTGCCCTTGGAGTTGACGATCGCATCGTAAGTCTCCACTTCGCCATAGATGTACTCTTCCATGATGTAGCTCAGATCCAGTTTGTTTTCAAAGAAGCGCTTGAGATCATCGCTATTCTTGATCTTGTGGGTATCGTTGGCACCGACACCGTTGTCCGGTTTGACAACGACCGGATAGCCGACTTCCGCAATGAACTTCTCACAGTTCTCGATCGTATCGACGATATGATACCTGGCAACCGGAATGCCGGCCTTGGTATAGTTCTTCTTCATCTTGGACTTGAACTTGACTGCTTCCATATCTTTCGGATAGAAACCGGTCTTCATGTTGAAGTCTTCTCTCAATCTCGCGTCTCTTTCCAGCCAGTATTCATTGTTGGATTCCAGATAATCGATCTTGCCGTACTTGAAGGAGAAGAAGGCAACCGCCCTGTAGACTTCATCGTAATTCTCCAAAGAAGAGACCTTGTAGTATTCGGTCAGGGCATTCTTGAGCTCATCGCTCAGCTCATCGTATGGTGCATCGCCGATGCCCAGAACATTGATTCCGTTGTTTTTTAAACGGTCACAGAAATTCCAGTGGTTTGCCGGAAAGTTCGGCGAAACATAAATAAAGTTCTTCATATTGTTATTCCCCCTCTAACAGATATGGCAGGAAGTACGGAACCTGCTTGTACCACCACGGCCAGTCATGATTGACGTCGCTTCCCCAGTAATCGACCCAGATATTGATGCCCAGTTCATGGAAACGCTTGTCCAGGTATTGTGTTGACCAAGGTTCTTCCCAGGCACCCATGCCGACACAGACGACGGCTTTGTTGTTATTGTAGCGGGCAATGAAAGGATGATCATTGCTCATGCCCGACATATAATCGGTGATCGAGTTGTTGTAAACCACTTCATCCATATAATCACCGAAGAAATAAGAAGCGTGGTAAATTCCGCTCAGCGCCATGCAGCGGTCAAAGAGATCCGGGAAGAGGAGTTTTTGGCATGCCTTTCTGAAGATCCCGGCAGGATCCTGAAAGTCATGTGCCGCATCGGCGAGTGGATCCGGATGCGGACAGATGACTATGAAGAAGCCTGCACCGTCATTTCAGAATTTCTTTCCGTGACGGAAGGAGCCGAAGAAAAAGAAAGCCTGGCGAAAAGGATCATAAAACTCGCGGCAGCTTACCGCCTGGGTCATAAGGGATGGGAAGCGAAGCCGCTCCGGCTGAGAGAACTGCCGAAAAAGGAAGCGGGCGACGGAAGCATACAGGCGTACCGCGCGGGAACGGTCATCTTCCGCGAAGGAGACGCGAGCTCCTGTATGTACGCGGTGCACTGGGGCAAGGTCGGCATCTTTACGGCGCTCGGAACACCGGAGGAAAAAAAGCTCACTGAGATCATGCCGAATCAGTTTTTCGGGGAGATGGGAATGATCGAGAATGTTCCGCGGAGCGCTTCCGCGGTCGTTCTGGAGGATGATACGGCAGTCGAGACCATTACCTCGGGAGACCTTGAGGTGCTGTTCCGGAGAAATCCCGCCGAAATAGACATGATCCTCGAGCATCTTTCTCATCGTCTCAGACAGCTGACGGCGGATTATGTGGATGCCTGC
>ONXX01000187.1 GCA_900321955.1 uncultured Bacillota bacterium
CCCTGCCGTGAAAGACAGATGACACTTTTTTAAAAGAATAGGTATCTTTAAACTTCCTTACCAATAATGTAGTAGATGAAAAGGGAAGAACTGATTGCCTATTCTTTTTATTATGGCGGTGAATACAACAAGGTCTATCAGGCGATCAAGGAAAATAAGAAGATCGCTCCTTTGAAGATCGACAACGCCGTTACGATACTGGATGATCATTATCCGAGGGCTTTTCTTGATCTGAAGTATCCGCCGTTTGTCTTTTACTATTACGGCGATCTTGACCTGTTCAATAAACAGATTTACGGGATCGTCGGTTCCAGAGATCCGTGTCCGTACGCTCTTCAGGCAACGATGGCTTTGGCGATGCATTATTCCGACAAGGTCATCGTCTCCGGATTGGCCAAGGGGATCGATGCGCATGCCCACCGCTATGCCGCTAAAACCATCGGGGTCTTAGGATGCGGCATCGATTATATCTACCCGTATTGCAATAAGGAACTGATTGAAAACGTCAAGCGAAACGGCCTTGTCATATCGGAATATCCATCCATGTGCAAGCCCTATGCCTGTCATTTTCCTTTCCGCAACCGGCTGATCGCCGCCTTATCGGAAAGGCTCTATGTCATGCAAAGCTCCAGACGTTCCGGTACGATGACCAGTGTCAATGAGGCGCTGGAACTCGGCAAAGAAGTACATGTCTTACCCTATGATGTTTTTTCAAAAGAAGGTGCACAGAACAACACTCTGATCTATGAGGGCGGTCAGCCGATCCTGAACGAAGAAATTGCATTTTAAAATCATTTATGTAAATATTAGTAATTGTTAAAGAGGGTTGTTATGAAAAATCTGGTTATAGTAGAGTCTCCGTCTAAATCCAAGACGATTGAAAAATACCTGGGGAAGGATTTTAAAGTTACTTCTTCCAAGGGTCATATATGTGATCTTGCCACCAAGGGCAAGGAAGGACTGGGCGTCGATATTGACGACGATTTTAAGCCGACCTATGTGATTTCCCCGGATAAAAAGGCTGTGGTTTCCGATCTTAAGAAACTGGTGAAGAATTCAGATTTTGTCTATCTGGCAACCGACCCGGATAGAGAAGGAGAGGCGATCTCCTGGCACCTGGCAAGGGAACTGGGTTTGGATGTCAACGAAAAAAACCGCATCGTATTCAATGAAATCACCAAGAATGCCGTACTGAAGGCTTTGGATGAACCAAGGACCATCGATATGGCTTTAGTCCGTTCCCAGGAAACCAGAAGGATCTTGGACAGGATCATCGGTTTCAAGCTTTCCAAGCTTTTGCAGAAAAAGATCGGTTCCAAATCGGCCGGCCGTGTGCAGTCGATTGCCCTTCGCATGATCTGCGACCGTGAAAAAGAGATCAACGACTTCATCCCGGAAGAATACTGGTACATCATTGCCAAGTTAGGAAAGAAGCTCGATACCAGGCTGGTCTCTTATAAAGGAAAGAAAGTTGAAATCAAGACCGAAGAAGAAGCCGATAAGATCTTAGAGGCTTTAGGCGATCAGTTCACGCTTTCCCAGATTCAGGAAAAGGCCAAGAAGAGATCTGCTTACCTGCCTTTCATTACTTCGACCCTCCAGCAGGAAGCTTCCACAAAACTCGGTTTTGGTTCCAAGAAGACAATGATGGTTGCCCAGAGCCTTTATGAAGGTGTCGAGCTTTCTAACGGCGCTCAGGGTCTGATCACCTATATGCGTACCGATTCAACCAGACTGTCCAATGAGTTTGTCGCTTCCGCTTACGATAAGATCGAAAAGGAATACGGCAAAGAATATAAGGGCTTTTATCGGGTAAAGAACGATGAGAGTTCACAAGATGCCCATGAGGCGATCCGTCCGACCAGTCTTGCCAATGAGCCGGACAAGATCAGACAGTATCTCAGCAACGATCAGTATAAACTGTATAAATTCATTTACTACCGTGCACTGGCTTCTCTGATGTCGGAAGCGGTTTTCAAATCGGTCACTTACATCTTCGACAATAACGGTTACGAATTCAGCGTTTCCGGTTCCAAGATGGAATTTGACGGCTTCTTAAAAGCCTATGGCGATTATGACGGTTCAAAGGATGTCATCCTGCCGAAACTGGAAAAGGGCGAAGTGATCACCTGCAAGGATATCGAAAAGGAACAGCATTTTACGGAAGCACCGTCCCGCTACACCGAGGCAAAACTGATCAAGGCCCTGGAAGAAGAAGGCGTCGGACGTCCTTCGACCTATGCGACGATCATCGATACGATCGAAAAGCGCAATTACGTTGAATACAAGAAAGCCTCCGATTCGGGCAAGACCAAGTACTTCTTCCCGACAGAACAGGGTATCTTGACCGATGAAAAGCTAAGGGAATACTTCCTTTCGGTCATCAACGTCAAATATACGGCCAAGATGGAATCGGAACTCGATGAGATCGCCGAAAACAAAGTGGATTCGATAAGTGCACTGCACGAGTTCTATGATCGGTTCCAGCCGTTAGTCGATTCCGCCTATGAACAGATGGAGAAGAAACAGCCGGAAAAGACCGGTGAGATCTGTCCGGTCTGCGGCGGCGATGTCGTGATACGCAACGGCCGCTATGGCAAATTCAAATCCTGCATCAACTATCCGACCTGCAAGTGGCATGAATCTTTAGTCAAGAAAGAAGAGCCGGAAGAAGAATCGGCTGTTCCGGTTATCCTTCCTGCAACTACCTGGAAGCGATCGAAGGCCAGCAGCCGCGCAAGAAGTACTTCAGAGGTAAGAAGAAATAATGAAGGTGAGAGTGATCGGCGCCGGTCTGGCAGGATCGGAAGCCGCCTATCAGCTTGCCAAGAGGGGCTTTGAAGTTGAGCTTTACGAACAGAAGGGCATCAAACGCCATCCGGCCTTTAAGACGGACGATTTCGGTGAACTGATCTGTTCCAATTCCCTTCGCAGTGATGATCTCTACAATGCGGTCGGCCTTTTGAAAGAAGAGATGAGGATCCTCCATTCTCTGATCATGGAAGCAGCCGATCGTTTTCGCATTCCTGCCGGCAAGTCTTTGGCTGTCGACCGCCAGGGCTTTTCTTCCTACATCACGCAAAAGATCAAAGAAAACGAAAAGATCAGAGTCATACAGGAAGAGGTGACGCAGATCGATGAAAGCATTCCGACAATCATTGCTGCCGGTCCTTTATGTGAAGGTGAAATGGCGCAAGAGCTTTCCAGACTCTGCGGCAACGATTTCCTTCATTTCTATGACGCGGTTTCGCCGATCGTCGAAAAGGATTCGATCGACTTTAATCACGCCTACTATAAATCCCGCTACGATGACGAAAATCCGGGTGACTATATCAACTGTCCTTTAAATAAGGAAGAGTTTCAGACCTTCTATGATGCGGTGATCAACGCCAGAAAGATCGCCGTTCACGATATCGACGATGAGAAATACTTCGAAGGATGCATGCCGTTTGAAGAGATGGCCAGAAGGGGCTATAAGACCTTGCTGTTTGGTCCGATGAAACCTGTCGGTCTGGAACATAACGG
>ONXX01000128.1 GCA_900321955.1 uncultured Bacillota bacterium
GAGCAAACAATTTAAAAATAGTTCTATAATGTACCAAAAGTAAAATCATTTGCTTGACATCTAAAAACAAATATGAGAGCATAATATTGCGCCGACGAAAAGAAGGCGTTTTTTTTACCCTAAAACAGGGACGGTTGAAACCGTCCCTTTTTCTTTATAGATTCTTTTCTCCGATCACTCTGACCCGAATGATGTTTTCCACCTCATTCAAGGCTTTTTCATCCACGTCGGAGTTGGTATCGATCATCGTATAAGCGAGATCTCCCCTGGCCTTATTGACCAGGTTTTCGATATTGATGGAGTTCTTGCCGATGATGGTGGTCAGTTTTGCCAGCATGTTCGGTACATTCTTGTGAATGATGCAGATACGATGGGAAGTCGAGCGTGCCTCCTTGATGGAAGGCAGGTTAACTGAATTGGTCACATTGCCGTTTTCCAGATAATCACGTAATTCTTTCACTGCCATCACGGCGCAGTTTTCTTCGCTCTCCGGCGTGGAAGCACCCAGATGCGGGAAACAGACCGTATTCTTGGTATGAACCAGCTGATAAGTGGCAAAATCCGTCACATAGCGGGCGACCTTTTCCTGATTCAAAGCTTCGATCATGGATTCTTCATCCACCAGCTCTCCCCTGGCCAGATTGATGATGCGCACACCGTCTTTCATCTTAGCGATGGATTCTTTATTGATGATGTTTCTTGTCTGCTCATTTGCCGGCATATGCAGGGTAATATAATCGCATTCCGATAATAGTTCGTTGAGATCCGTCACATGTCTGACCCACTTGGATAAAGACCAGGCGGAATTCACTGAAATGTATGGATCATAGCCATAGACTTCCATGCCCAGCTTGACCGCCGCATTGGCGACTAAGACGCCGATGGCACCTAAACCAAGAACACCCAGCTTCTTGCCGGTCACTTCCGGTCCGACAAAGGCCGACTTCCCCTTCTCGATCACTTTGGAGAAGTCTTCACTGTCCTTCAGATCTTCTTCCCAAAGGATGCCCGAACGGATATCGCGGCTGGCTAAGAATAGCGAACATAAGGTCAGTTCCTTGACCGCATTGGCGTTGGCACCCGGCGTATTGAAGACGGCGATGCCAAGTTCAGAACAGCGCTCGATCGGAATATTGTTGACACCGGCGCCGGCTCTGGCGATGGCCTTGACAGAAGATGGAAAAGAATACTCATGTAAGGAAGCACTCCTCAAAAGGATGGCATCCTCGTTTTCAATGTCCTCCCCATAAACATAAGTGTCATCAAACAGTTCCAGACCTTGAGAATCGATCTTATTGGCAAGTTTTATCTTCATTTAGCTGTTCTCCTTTGCGAATTGATCCATAAAGGAAATCAAAGACTTGACGCCCTCAATCGGCATGGCATTATAAATCGAGGCACGGATGCCGCCCACCAGACGGTGGCCCTTGAGGTTGCACAAACCGTTTTGTGCTGCCTGTTTGGCGAATTCTTCATCCAGTTCCTTACTTGGTGTCACAAAGGTGACGTTCATTAAGGAACGGCTGTCTTTTTCCGCATGCGGCTTATAGAAAGTCTGGCTGTCCAGATAATCGTAGAGAAGTTTGGCTTTGGCGATATTTCTTTTCTCAATTTCATCGATGCCGCCGCAGTCCTGTATCCACTTCAAGACCTTACCCAGAACATAAATCGGATAGGTGGCCGGCGTATTGAGCATCGAATCGTGTTTTGCCATCAGGGCATAGGAAAGAATGTCCGGCGTATTCGGCAGGCATTCACCGATCAGATCCTTGCGTATGATCACCACGGCGATGCCGGCAATGCCGATATTCTTTTGTGCACCCGCATAGATCAGACCGAAATCCTTCACGTTGATCCTTCTGGATAAGATATCGGAACTAAGATCGCCAACTAAGATCTTTCCATTGATATCGGGATACTTCTTCCATTCCGTTCCATAGATCGTATTGTTGGAACAAAGATGGACATACCTTGCGTCTTCACTGAGATCAAGTTCCTCTTGTGACGGGATATGACTATAGTCGTTGTCCTTTCCGTCATAGGCAATATGGACCGTTCCGTATTTCTGTGCTTCCTTGGCAGCCTTGTTGGAGAAGTTGCCGGTCACGATGTAATCGGCCTTCCCGCCTCTTAAAAGATTCATCGGCACAGCCGCAAACTGTCCGGTTGCCCCGCCGTGCATAAAGAAGATCTCATAGTCTTCCGGAATCTCCATGATGTCCCTTAAACGCTTTTTGGCATCTTCAAAGATGGCCAGATAGCCTTTGGAACGATGCGACATCTCCATGACGGCCATGCCGCTGCCTTCATAGTTGTAGAACTCTTCATGCAGCTTATTCAGCACTTCATCCGCCAGCATGGAAGGCCCGGCGGCAAAATTATAAACTCTGTTTTTCATTGACAACTCCTTTATCTGCGCTTGTGACGATCTTAATATCCGTGCCGACATCTTGCGGATGATGGGCATCCGATGCGGCAATCAGTTTAACTCCATGTTTCTTAAAGGTATTCAGCAATTCTGCATTTAAACCCATGTCCGGGTGATGGTAGCGGTAATGGATGCCGGAATTGTTTTCTCCATACATCCCCTGTTCATATAATGCTGCAGCAATCGATTCGTACGTCTGACTCAAATCATAGGATACATCGTATTGAAACAGTTTGATCTGATCGGGATGGCCCAGGCGGGTAAACAGAGAAGAACGGATCAGTGCCAATACTTCTTCGTAGTAGCGCTTGTAAACCTCGTCGTGTTCGTATTTATCCCATAACAAGTCTTTGGAGAACGGCATATCGTAAAGGATCGAATCGACACTGTGGATGGAACCGGTCAGAAAATCCAGTTTCACATCTTTTAAGATCTTCCTTAACAAGTCTTCCGTATTTGAGGTGTAGCAGACCTCCAGACCGAAACGCACCCGCAAAGGCAGATCCTTCTTTCGTATTGCATCGATCAGTGCATAATAATCACTTAAGCTGTTGCAGAACTTCGTTTCTCCCCTTAGCCATTGATCCTGAACTTCCTGTTTTCGAAGATGTTCATAACATGGTTCAAATTCCTTGAAGCGATGCGTATGATCAAGGATGTCGAGTTCATCCAAACCCGCTTTGAGCGCCGCATCGACGAATTCCATGACGTATTCTTCATTCAATGGCCCGTATTCCAGATGGGTGTGACCGTCAACAAAGTAGTCATCATTGAGATATTCAACTTCCATTGCCAGTGCGCCGTATTGTTCAATGCGTTCCTTCGAATAATAGGCATACATGTCTTCCGGTGAGACGAGATCCCCTTTCAGATAGCCAAGGCTGAAAGGATCATAGTGAGAATACAGTTCAAAGAAGTCCTTAAACTTCTGAAGTCCGATCACCTTACAGCGCAAAACATCATACTCATTTTCGGCATTATGAAAAAAGACCAGGTCATTGACCTGAATCTTTTGTCTTTTTTCATCGTTCAGCCGCATTTCGACTGTCTTGTGTTTCTCTTTGATCAGCCGAAATGAAGCAGGATAAAGATCCATGTCGTGACGCATATGCTTTTTACCATTATCCCATAAAAAGCGGCGCCAGGCACAGATTAAAGAAGATCGACAACAGCTTTTTCGACGACCTTCATGTCGGTTGTCGGCTCAAAACGGGCAACGACATTGCCTTCCTTGTCGATGATGAACTTGGTGAAGTTCCAGCGGATATCGCCGCCCTTGGCATCCTTGTTCATCTTCTTGGCTGCCAAAGAAAGACCCATTGCCGCAACGCCCTTGCCGAAACCTTCAAAGGTCTTTTCATTCTTCAAGAAGGTATAGAGCGGAAGTTCGTTTTCGCCGTTGACATCGGACTTCTTCATCTG